>JBJENB010000046.1:0-9977 GCA_051879975.1 Wujia sp. | reverse complement strand
CGGAAATTTAATTCAGGGAGCGTATGCATTTATATTTGGTTCATTATTATGCTACCTTGCTTACAGCTTCTCCAGCATCATCCCAGGTATATTACTTCACATGTCACTTAACATTAGCTTAAAGCTGGTTCCGGAAACCATTTTCTATACTACCGGAGGCTGTATTCTCACACTAATAATTGCCCTGATGTTTTTTGTGGCACTTTATCTTATGACATTGAAGCTATTAAAGCAACAAAAGCAAGCCGAAAATAAATCATAATAAGTAAAGAAAAAAGGTGGTAAAGCTTTATCAATCAACTGAAGCTTTACCACCTTTTTATATTGGTTTCACATTTACCTTAACCTTCATGGGCATGGACTCTGCGCCCTGTATGTTCAAGCTATATTCTACATAATAACTCATAAAGAAGGTTAGAGGAAGCGTTTTTAAGCTTGCATGAAACATATCCTCTGCCACCTCCATTGAACTACCCATAAAGTCAAATTGTTCAGTCACTAATGTAACCGGAATTTTCCCGTATGGCGTTCCATAAAGGGTATTATGCTCCAGCCCTTCAGCATACAAAAAATCCGAATTAATTTCTCCTTCCCGAAGTATTCTTAAGGAACCCGATGTTAAATGCAAAGTGGTTTTCGTCTTATTTCCCTGACCGGATAAGTCCTCCACATACATTAGTCTGTAATCCTTATCTCTTAGCTCCATCATAGCAATGGTGTCAGTCCTCATAACTGACCCATCCATATCGGTACTTTCAATTTCCAGCTTTACCTTCATATCTCTACCTCATATATTAAATATGTCCTGACTAAGCCAAGAGCAGAGTTGAATATTTCACCTCTGCTCTAATAAATGCGTATTATTTAGTAGCTTTCAATATCAATTACATTTACATCCTTAACATGAATAGGAAGGACATTATCAGCAAATGACTTAAACTTGTCTACTCCATCACTTACATAAAAATCATAATAAGGATTGCTTTTTCTATCATTCAATATACCCTTATCCTTTAACATAGCTTTAAGCTCTTTAGCCGTTTCAAATGCCGGATTCACAAGAGTAACCGACTCACCCATATATCTCTTTATCGGATTCATCAAAAGGGGATAGTGTGTACAACCCAGAACCAGGGAGTCTACATTATATGCCTTAAGCTCCGACAAGTACCTCTCCACCATATCATCCGTTATTCTATCCTCCAGAAGACCCTCCTCAACCAGTGGAACAAACAGGGGACAAGCCTTTCCCACAACAGTAACCTCCGGGTCAAGACGACTGATATAATCTGTATATATTCCTGATTTAATGGTTCCGTCCGTACCGATTACACCGACACATTTTGTCTTAGTCATCTCTACAGCCATATGTGCTCCGGGACGTACCACACCTATAATAGGTACCTCCATCTCATCTCTCATCTCCTCAAGAGCGAGAGCACTTGCAGTATTACAGGCAACCACGATAGCCTTGACTTCCTTTGTCATAAGAAACCTGACTATCTGCCTTGAAAACTTAAGTACCGTTTGCTTTGACTTGCTGCCGTAAGGAACTCTGGCAGTATCACCGAAATATATAACATTTTCTCCCGGCAACTGGCGCATTATCTCTCTTACCACTGTAAGACCGCCAACGCCGGAATCAAAAACTCCTATTGGTGCATCCATAGCGCTTCCTCCTATAATATGTATCGGCACGATTTATTCCATAAATCCTGCCATGTCGTCGGAACCGATTTTTAGTATGAACTTCGTTCATAGCGCTTCCTCCTATAATCGCTCTCCTGCCATCTCAATGAGTGTCTCCACCAGCTTCTCTATATGATATCCCTTATCTGCCCAGAGCATCGGATACATACTTATTGATGTAAAGCCCGGCAATGTATTTATCTCATTAAATACAACCGAATTGGTATCCTTCTCAACAAAGAAATCCACTCTTGAAAGTCCAAAACCATCCAGCGCATTAAATATTCTTACTGCATCTTCCCTGATTTCCTCTTCAATCCCCTCAGGAAGCTCAGGTCCTATCACTGTTTTAGAATCTGCATTGTTATATTTTGCATCATAGTCATAGAAAGCCGCAGCCCCGGCTGCAAGAATTTCTCCCACTCCGGATGCCTTAGCACTGTCACCGTGACCCATAACAGCACATTCTATCTCCCTACCTACAATTGTCTCCTCAACCAAAATCTTATAATCATGCTTTGCTGCTTTCCTCAGACCTGCAATAAGCTCCTTCCGATTATTTGCCTTAGATACACCCTTTGAGGAGCCAGCCTTTGATGGCTTAACAAATACCGGATAATCCAGCTTCTCCTCAACTCTCACAATAACGCTGTCCAAATCTTCAAGCTGCTCCCGAAGAACCCCCACATAAACCGCCTGTCTTATATTTAATGTATCAACTATGACCTTTGTATAGAATTTATCCATTGCAGCAGCAGAGGTAAATACACCACATCCAACATATGGTATTCCCGACATCTCAAATAAGCCCTGAATCGTACCATCTTCTCCATACATTCCATGTAACACAGGGAAGATAACATCAAGCTTTACCACCTCTTCTATATCGTATGTATCCTCGATGGCACCTATAATCAAAGTACCATCGGTGTCCGGAGAAATAATTGCGGTCTTTTCACTTTCCTTCCAGCTTCCATCCTCAATAGCGGCTATGTTGTCCGCCAGAAGCCAATGTCCGTCCTCTGTAATTCCGATAAGATAAAGATTATAGCGCTCCTTATCAACAGCCTTGGCTATGGTGAGTACAGATACACATGACACCTCATGCTCCGATGAACGGCCACCAAATATAACCGCAAGATTTTTCTTAGACATAGTCGATACCTCATTTCATTTCATATATCCACAATTATACTCCACCTTTACGGTCAAGTTCAAGATAATATTCACTAAAAGGGCAGCCATTCAAGGAATTTGAATTTTACCTTAACCTCATTGTCATCGGTATCGTGTTTGATAAAAAGCTTCTTATATTCATCATATGTCAGCTCCCGAGAAAATATTTCTCCATCGCTTCTTGAAACTACTGCACCCTCCTCAATGGTGTAGCACATTGTCGGATAAAGAAGGCACCAAAAATTCTCACCCTGAGCCTCTCCAATATCAATCCTTAACGCACGATAAGTTCCGGCAGGAATTACAAGCTCACCATACTGTCTCATAGGAAATGTATCATAAGCGAGGTAAGCCCTCACATTGTAATCATAGCCCTTTTCCCGAACCACATTTAATGCAGTATTTTGTATCTGGTCCATGTTGTCAGCTACATACTGCTCTGCCTCTTCCATACTCTGACACAAGCTAAGTCCCTGACTAATAGATGCCAAAACCGCATTACGCACATCATACTTCAAATTTAAATCCTCTTCACTGTTACTATTTCCCTTTACATGAAATCTGAAAGCAATATCGGAAATCTCTGCACTTGTCTGGGAAAATGCATCCGTTGCTCCTGCTGTCTCCACATAATCCATTTCCCCATCATTTGTTGCCAATCCACCATCATATCCCTCTATTAACTGACTATTAATCCTATTAATAGTATCTATTCTTATCTCTGTCATAGTTTTGATATATATACCGACTACGATTGCGAACCCTAAAACCGTGCCAAGAAATATACCTATTAGAGAGCCTCTGGCTATTTTTTTCCACATAAATACAACCTCCAATAATCAATTACAAATGTTTATCTGCCTGCATAAGAAGATTGTTCCCTATCATATATTTCTTTAATCAACTGACGAAGAATAATTTCTGTTTCCTCTTCATCCTTAAAAACAACCGTTACTGATTTGGATATGGAAGGTATATCCGCCATCTCAATAATAAGCTCGTAGTAATCCTCCGGCTGACCATCCTCTAAATAAACCACCATTTTATCCATATGCCCTAAATCGAGCTGTCTGTCCTTGTCCAAGTAGTAGGTCTTTATTGCCTCCATCATACCCTCTGCTTCACAACGAAATTCCTTGGTTTCCATTGAATCACCCAAATCACCTTTATATTCTGAGAGGTCTGCTATGACAAAGCTGAAGCAATAGACCTCATCCTTCGCTACAACCTCCATAGTCATTACATAATCGCGATTTTCCAATGATAATCCCTGATATTGATTCAAGCATCCGGTTATAAATATACTTGTCATTCCAAATATCAATACCATACTTACAATTTTCTTTACCCCTGCTTTGTCAAAATTATGACCGGATATTTTTTTGTTTTTCTTAACCCATATTACAATCAGTGGTACAACAAGACTCACTGCCAGATCAATTATATAAACATATCCCAGTAACCACCTTGCTACCCATTTTACATTCCACAAAAAAAGCGCAATAATCAGCATGAGTGCAATGATAACAGGAATCAACTTCTTTCTTTTTTCATCCCTGAAACAAGAAAGCTCAGCTATACATTTTTCACCATAAAAGACAAAACCGCTTACCTCTGCAAATAGACCAATTATCCAGAAGGACAGCACAGGATAATCCATTCTGGACAATGTCTTTCCCGGAAATGCAGATGCCTCCATGACATTGAAGGCAGCAACTCCCTTGCTTCCGACCCATCCCTGACCAAGTATACCGATTATAAAAATATAAGCCAGCATCAATGCAATCATTACCCAAATAAGTATTTTCAGTAAATTGTGTAAATTATTTTCTGTCTGATGTCTCAGCATAAACACCATAAGCTCAATACCTGACATAACAATCAGCAGAATATATCCACCACGGAATATTCCTCCTATCCCATCTTCCGTCCCCAAAGGTGATACCATAATCTGGCTTACCTCGGACCAGCTTATATTGCTAACCGCAAATACAGCCATCAAAATAAGTGGCACCAGCATCCACCAAAATATTAGCTCCATCAGTCTTCCTCTTTTTTTTATGTCACCGGCTGCTCCATAGAAACACACGGCACCAAAGCACAATATGACAATCCATTGGTTAAGATTCATTAACAGATATTCATTCACTACTGCCCCGAAAAACAGTAGAAGGACTGCTGCCTTAATCATAAATCTCATGCTATAGAATACATCTATAAGCTTGCCTATTGTCCCAAGGTTGTCCACTAATTCCCGTTCCAGACCTTTATCCAAAGCCTTGGAATATAGAAACATAATACAGCCATAAACGAACACCATACCTAATCCAAGCAGAAACGCCAAACCATGAAAACGTCCGGCAAAACAAATGGTTATATATGGAGCCATCATCATTCCCGCTGCTATATTTTCAAGTATCCCTATGCGAAAAGCCTGACGCTCAGAGATTTTGTCATTATTCTGATCCATTTCCATTACCTCTTTTTCTTGATTCTCAAACGGTTTTCCTCTCTTGCCCAAAGAGGTCTCCTGCGCATGAACTTAAGGGGTGCCCTAAGCACAAAATCCTTGTGCTCCTCCCCACCTTCAAGCCCACCGGACACAACAGGCAGCATATACGGCACACCAAAGCTCTTCAGACCTGACAGATGAATTGCAACCACTAGAATGCCAAGAATAAAACCATACAGACCTAAGACCGCAGAAGTTAAAATAATAAAAAACTTTAATAGTCTGAAAACCGATGCAAACTCCTCATTGGGAATAGCAAAGGAAGCAATTGCCGTAAGCGCCACCACAATAACAACCATGGTGGATACGATTCCCGCCTCCACCGCTGACTGTCCCACAATTAAGCCTCCCACAACACCGATGGTATTGCCAAGTGGTCCCGGCAGTCTGATTCCTGCTTCCCGAAGAAGCTCAAATAAAAATTCCATTATCAAAAGCTCCACAACTATGGGAAATGTAACCATCGTCCTGGCAGAGGCTATGGCATACAGCAATCTGGCAGGTAACATTTCACTGTGATATACCGTTATAGCTATATATAATCCTGGAAGGGCAATCGTTATAAAAGCAGCTATATATCTGATGATTCTGGCAAAGGTACCCACTGCCCACCTGTTGTAATAATCATCTGATGCCTGAAGCAGCATATTGAAATTACAGGGAGCAATTATTACCTCCGGCGAATTGTCAAACACTACGGCCACCCTTCCCTCCACAATGGCCGATGCTACCTTATCCGGTCTGGTTGTGGACTGAAAAGTTGGAAAGGGCGAATACCAGTTATCCTCCATAAGATGCTCACCCATACCACTATCAAAAATCGCATCTATATCATATTTCTCAAGCTTGTCCTTAATCTCATCAATCAGCTCCGGTTTCGCAATATCCTCAAGATAAATAAGTGCATAATCCGTCCTTGATCTGACACCTATATAACCCTGTTCAACCTTAAGCTTGGCATCCCTTATCCTTCTTCTTATCAGAGCCGTGGACTGTCTGAAGCCTTCGTTAAAGCTGTCTCTTGGCCCCCGCATCCCTCCCTCAGTATCGTTGGTATCGATACCTCTTAAGGGCAGCTTCTTGGTGGACATGACCAGTGCCTCATTATAGCCGTCAACAAATATAGCAGTGTCACCCTTTAGCACCGAGTGCACTGCTCTATCCAGAGATTTTTCTCTTTTTATATCTACAGTCTGCGCTTCCCTATACAAAATGGAATCAAATATATTTTTGGCGCTCCCATCCCTCCATTCATAGGAAAGAGGCTTGATGAGGGTTTCCTCAACCATACCATTATCCGTAAGTCCGTCTATATAAATTATATGAGGCTTTACCGGTCCCTCGCTTCTGGAAAGCAGGAAGGTCTTCTGTACAACGTCTCCACATTTGTCAAACAGTTGCTTGAGCACCTTAATATTATCCTCAATGCTACCTGATATATTCTTCTTAATTTTATTGTCCGCATCATATAAATCTTCAATATTTTTTTCCATAAAAAAACCTCGCACCATTCAGCTTACGCTTATTATGTGCAAGGTCCATTTTACTATGCATTATTTATCACATTTCTTATTACTATTTGTTCCTGATTATAAATGTGCTCATCCATAACTCTCATGGCGGTTTCCTTATCGCCCTTCAATATCGCCATTGTAATTAAGTCATGCTCCTTGATGAGCTTATCATGATACGAAAAATCCTTTACATATTCCACCCGATAGCGATAAACCTGCTCCCGGAGATTTTGTGCTATATTGATAAGCTTCTGATTCTTTGAGGCCTTGTAAATCGTGTTATGAAAAGCTTCATCTCCTTCAACGATTGCCGGAACAAGCTTGGAATTGATAGCCTCCTTAAATTTCATGCAGGTCTGTTTAAGCTCCTCCTTGCAGGCTTCATCAATTCTTTCGCAAGCCAACTGAACCGACAATGATTCTATTGCCATTCTTACCTCCAGAGCATCCTTCAAATCCTTAACGGTAATATTGGCAACCTCCGCTCCCTTTCGCGGAATCATAACCACAAGTCCCTCCAGCTCAAGCATACGAATGGCCTCTCGCACCGGAGTACGACTTACACCAAGCTTATTGGCTATTGTAACCTCAAGAAGTCTCTCGCCCGGCTGAAACTCTCCCTGTATGATTGCCTGTCTCAATGTGTTGAATACGACCTCTCTAAGGGGAAGATATTCATTTATTTTCATATCAAGCTTCATATTGGTTCCTCCCTTGTATAATACGTATCGGCACGCGAGCCTGCTTCGCAGCCCCACCTGCCATTGCGAGCTGCTAAACCGGCTTCGTCACAAATATATTTCCTGCTATTCCAAGCTTCTTTAGCTCTTCCTTCGCCTTATTTGCCGTCTCGTCGCTCTCAAACAATCCAAACACGGTTGGTCCGCTTCCGCTCATAAGTGCATTTAAGGCTCCCTGCTCCTTAATGGCATTTTTGATTAATTCAATCTCTGGATGCATAGGAATAGAAACCGTCTCCAATACATTCTCCATTCGAGTCGCCACTCCCTTAAGGTCCTCATCCTCAAGTGCCTTAAGCATACCATCAATATCAGGATGGGACTCCAGCTTTTCCAAATTTAGCCCTCTATAGGCTGCCGCTGTGCTTACTCCAAATGGTGGCTTTACCACCAGAACACTACATCCGGTTAAAGGAGCAACCGGTGTCAGAAGCTCTCCTATTCCCTCCGACAGGGCCGTACGTCCCATAATACAAAATGGTACATCTGCCCCCAGTCTTACACCCAGCTCCATGAGACGCTTCTCGTCAAGGCCCAGTTCAAAAAGCATATTCATAGCCATCAGGGCAGCAGCACAATCTGTACTTCCTCCTGCCATTCCAGCCTCTACCGGAATATTCTTGTTAAGCACAACATGTATATCCGACTTAAGCTTATACTCCTCACTCATAAGTCTTATGGCTTTGGCTATAAGGTTACTTCCGTCTGTCGGAACATTGTCCCTGTTTGCCTCAATCGTAATAAGTCCCGACTTTCCCGACTCTACAGTAAATATAAGCTCATCATAAATATCGAGATTCTGCATTATCATTCTGACCTCATGATAACCATCCTCTCTACGTCTTATTACGTCAAGAGCCAGATTAACCTTGCCATACGCCTTCATTGTAACTGAATTCATATACTTCCTCCGAAATGTGTACTGTATACAATATACATTTATATTAAATTATAATTTTGGGATATTCAAGGTTAAATATTTTTATTTTTCACCGATATAATTAATGCAAGTAGGTAATGAGTAGATTACTATAGTAAGCCACATCTGTAGAATGGCGGTGTCATGCTGCAGATGTGGCTATTTTTTTCTATATATTCACGAAATGCTATTGTGCAAATTTTCTCAGCGCTTTATAAAGTGTACTGACCCCTATAAGAATCAGCTCTTTACGATAATCAGTCTGTCACCCTCCTTAATATTATCCGACTCCAGATTATTAACTGTTCTAATAGATTCAGTAGTTGCGTAATATTTTCTGGCAATAGACCAGATGGTATCTCCCTTCTTCACAATATAACCTACTATTCCCGGCATTGCCGCCTTTTTCTCATAGTCTATATCCTCTACTGTTGTGTCGGTTATAACATTGGTTACTGACCTTGTAAATATTGAAATTCCAAGATTTACCTGTGCCTTAATCTCAATCTCCTCACTGTTAAGCAGACTGGCTGAAAGCATATCAAGACTCGGAACAATTCTCACAGATGCATCCTGAGAAAGTGGGTTTGTATCCACACTATATTCAAATGGTATATCAATGTGCATACAGCTCATTGGATCATCACCGGAAGAAATGTATAGCACATTGGACTTTATTACACCGGTAATATGCACATTTTCCTCATGAATTGCAATATCATCTACATCAACGCTTCCATACACATGACAAACCTGAAGAATCTTCTCTGCCTCTGAGCTTACTTTGTGACGATGGTTCACCTTTGCCTTCGCAGAGTTCCGCATAACAAGATTTTCATAACAAAGCTCCACTGTATCCGGTCTTATTTCCGCCTGAGGTGAATACATATCACTTAACAGTCTGAATTCCATATCCTCATACATTTTGATATTCATATTTACACTGTAATCAACAGCAATAATTCTGTCCTCGCCATCAGAATCCTGTCGTATATTCACATCCCCCTTGCCCATAGTACACTCAGTCTCAATTATCATTCCCTCTCTTGAGCCCTGACATTCTATTTCACGAAAGATTGTTCTTACGGAATATAGATATTGTATAGGAAGATGCTCCTCATTTCCCTTATAGATTACAAATATTTCAAGCTCTCCCCTGACACTGATTTTATCATCCAGCGCTTTTATCTCCATATTCCTCAAATCAACAGATGACCAGCAGATTTCACTGATATTCGGTTTACTGTCCTGAACCTCTATTTCCTCTCTTATCTTAAAGACATCATTTTTTGCTATGACTAAATCCGTCATTACGATATCCTTATATAAACATTCTATCCCCTGACCGTTGAGTAGATCTGTTGCACAATTAACACCGGAGTCCTCATAAACACTTACACCATCTCCAATGAGACCGCGAACCTCCA
>JBJENB010000045.1:0-2559 GCA_051879975.1 Wujia sp. | reverse complement strand
TATAAAATTTACCTTTGTACACTTATGATCTTCTATAATGTGACGAACAATCTTCTCAAAAGCATCGCCATAATTAAATTCAATATTAATACAATCGCCAATTGGACGATCCACAGTTACAACCGGAATATTATTTTCTCCGGCAAAGTCAATAACTTGTTTGCAGACAATATCATTTTTTATTGACTCAGAAAGTACAACCAAGGCATCAATATGATCCTTGTGAAGCAGCTTATATACATCTGCCTCACCCTTTGTATGGGGACTATTTAAATATAAATCACTAAAACCGTTAAAAATAACAGACTTATAGCCTCTGTTTAAAGCTTCCTTAACAATATATTTAACTAACGTACTCTGATAACTTTCTTGTATTTTAGCAACACAGATTCCCAATACCTTATATTTTTTTTCTTTATTACTCATATTTTGCACCTTCATATTATCCTTTTCTCATTATCTAACCTAAAGCACCATATATAAGTCTAAGTATATAAAGCCTATATATTTTATCATAAAATTAAAATAATAACAACAAATTATGGTTTTCATGTCATAGGCTTGCAAACTTTTCCTGCATGGTTGGATTGTCCTTAGTAAGCTTTTTAACTGATATATCCTCAACCTTATTGGTTGCAATACGAAGCTGATTATCCGAACCCTGCAATTCCTTTTTAACCTTCTCCAGATGTGAAATAGTTTTATCGATCTCATCAATTGCCTTATCAAAATGGTCATGTGCAAGCTTATAATTCCTTCCGAAATCATCCTTGAATTTATTCAGACTATCCTCAAATGTCGAAATATCAATATTTTGATTTCTTACTACCATCAGCTCTCTTTTGTAGGCTAATGCATTCATGGCCGCGTTTCTGAGTAAGGTTATAATCGGAATAAAACATTGGGGTCTAACCACATACATTTTTTCATACTTATAGGATACGTCAACGATTCCGGAATTATACAGCTCATTATTGGATTCAAGCATTGAAACTAAAATAGCATATTCACATTTCTTTTCCTTTCTGTCCTTGTCAAGTTCCTTAAAGAAATCCTCATTTTTATGCTTTGTTGCGGTTTCATCCATCTCGTTCTTCATTTCGAACATTATTGAAATGATCTCTGTACCATTATCGTCGCATTCTCTATAAATGTAATCTCCCTTACTACCACTTCTGGAATCATTATCCTTCTCGAAATATGCATTAGGAAATGCCGTCATTCTAAGCTGGTTAAATTGTATTTCACAATGTTGCTCAAGAGTTTCTCCTACCATCTTGGTAGACATTTTGGTTTTTAAATCCTTATAAAATTCTATCTGAGCATCCTTTTGTGCTATCAAAGCACTATGCTTTTCCTTCTCACTCAGCAAATCCTTTTCAAGGCTTCTTTTCTCATCTTCAACCCTTTTTACAGCCTCCATTACAGCTATTTTCTTCTTATCTTCATTTCCGGCAATTTCTGCCCGTAAACCTTGATTTCTTTCCTCCGCACGCTTTAACTCTTCTCTTAATTTCTGAAGCTCATTCTCATATGCTTCCTTATCCTTCAGCTTAATTTCATTAACCCGAGATACCAATTCAAGCTCATGCTTCTCACTCAAATGTTTTTTCAGCTCCGACACCCGTGATGATAAATCCTTTTCAAATTCTTTATCTCTTATTTGTTGAACAATTGAGTTTAATTCTGTATCGTCTACTGTAAATCCATGTCCGCAATGTGGGCATTTTATCTCAGCCATATTACTCCTCCTATACCGTCAATACATATTTTGTCTCAAATACTTCCACAGCAATGGGCTTTGCAAAATAGAAGCCCTGGAACATATCACACCCAACCTGAGTCAGGTAATCCACCTGTTCTCTGTTCTCTACGCCTTCAGTAATAACAGTCATTTTCAGTCGTTTTGCAAGGTCCACCACCATTCCTAGTATTACCTTGGTTCTATCATGATCCTTAATCTCCCGTAAAAAGCCCATGTCAATCTTAAGTACATCTGCCCTGATATTTTTAAGCATATTGAGAGAAGAATATCCACTTCCAAAGTCATCTATTTCCACATGAAAACCATAATCCTGCAAACGTGTCAACAGTTCCAATTGCTTGTCCATATCCTGCATAAGTGCTGTTTCTGTAATTTCAAGCTTAAGATTGCCTGCCGAAATATCATACCTTTGAACAAGCCCGGTAAAAATCTTATACAAATCGAGATAATAAAAATCTTTGGTAGAAATATTAACAGATATATATAAATCTTCTCTACCGTTTTTCTTCCATTCATTGAGCTTTGCAGCCGCCTGCTCCCATATGCACATATCAAGTTTATAAATAAGTCCCGACTCTTCAAACAAGGGTATAAAATCACCGGGAGAAATCATTCCTTTCTCCGGATGCATCCACCGAACCAAAGCTTCTGCCCCAAGAACATGTCCACCGGTGTTGACCTGTGGTTGCAGATACATCACAAACTGATTTTCATTCAGTGCACTCTCAAATTCATTGATAAGAAATTTATCATGAATAACCTTATTCATAAGATTTTCGTCATAGTATGATGAA
>JBJENB010000044.1:0-2563 GCA_051879975.1 Wujia sp. | reverse complement strand
TCTTAAATTCTCTGTTTGTTATGACAGGTTATAGAAAAAAAATATAACAGGGTAACGCCGAATTCATGTGTAATGTTGATACATAATCTTATGTTTTTTAATTTTCAAAGCTGTGATATAATTTAGAAGTGCAAAAAGAATTTCAAGATGTATGCTAAAAGGAGGAGATTATGGACACACCTATTATTATTGGAATTGTGGTTGCGGCACTTGTGGTAATTTTCTTTTTTATAGGCTATGTAAAGGCCCCGCCTGATATGGCTTATATTATCTCAGGTTTGAGAAAAAAGGCTAAAGTGGTTATTGGAAAGGCCAGCATCAGGATTCCGTTCTTTGAGCGACTTGATAAGCTAAATCTTCGTCTTATTCCGATTGACGTAAAGACCAGCAATGCAGTTCCTACTGCGGATTACATTAATATCAATGTCGATGCAACTGTAAATGTTAAGATTAGCAACGAACCCGACAGAATTGTACTTGCAGCGGAGAACTTCCTTAACAAAAACACCGAGTACATAGCAACAGTTGCCCGTGAGGTTCTCGAAGGAAATGTGCGTGAAATCGTCGGCAAGATGAGGCTGGAGGAAATGGTGTCAGATCGACAAAAGTTTGCAAATCTTGTTAAAGAGAATGCAGAGCCGGACCTTGCAGCCATGGGACTTGATATCATAAGCTTCAATGTACAGAATTTTGTTGATGGTAATGAGGTTATTGAAAACCTCGGTATTGACAACATTGTTAAGATTAAGAAGGCTGCTGCCATTGCCAGAGCAGAAAGCGAAAGAGATATTAAGGTTGCCCAGGCAGAGGCTGATAAGCAGTCCAATGATGCAGCTGTGGCAGCACAGACAGAGATAGCCAAGAAACAAAACGAGCTTGCCATTAAGAAATCCGAGCTCCAGATGGATGCTGATACCAAGAAGGCTATGGCGGATGCCGCATACCAAATTCAGCAAGAGGAGCAGCGTAAAACCATTGAGGTTACAACTGCCAATGCAGATATTGCAAGACAGGAAAGAGAAATTGAGTTGAAGCAGAAGGAGGTTGCTGTTAAGGAGCAGGCTCTTGAGGCTGAGATTAAGAAGAAGGCCGAGGCAGATAAGTATGCCGCTCAGCAGAAGGCTGACGCAGAGCTCTATGAGAGACAAAAGGATGCAGAAGCTAAGAAGTTTGAGGCGGAGCGTCAGGCAGAGGCCAGAAAGGCACAGGCAGAGGCTGACCGCTATGCAAAGGAGCAGGAGGCTGCCGGTATCCGGGCAGTGGGTGAAGCAGAGGCAACTGCTATTTCTGCAAAGGGTCTTGCAGAGGCTGAGGCTATGGAGAAGAAGGCTGAGGCATACGCTAAGTACAATAAGGCAGCTGTGGCTGAGATGTTGATTAAGGTTTTACCTGATATTGCAGCTAAAATTGCCGAGCCGCTCAGCGCTATAGACAAGGTAACCATCATAGGCGGTGACGGTGGCTCCGGAAATGGTGTGGAGCAGGTTGCAAGTAATGTACCTGTAGTTATGGCGAAGGTTTTTGAAAGCATGAAGGAGGCAACCGGTATAGACCTTGCACAGATAGTAAATGCAGAGTCTTATGATGCCAAGGTTAACAGAAACATCAATGTAAGTGGTGTTGATTCAGTGAATGTAGTTGTATCTGATAATAAAACGGATGTAGTTCAGTAAGATAAGATTACCAAAAGAGGCTGTAGCTAATACGGTTGTTAGCATTGTAATAAATGTTACTATCGTTTAGATACAGCCTCCTTTATATCACAGGATAATATCCAATTGTTATCCTGGTTTAATCTATTAGCTCTTAGCATTTTACATATCACGCCTCTAGGAATAAGATTTTCTAGGCTTACTCCATATATAGGAATTGACCACTAGCAGTACAATCAGAAGCACCAATGCCTCTACAACACCGGTAGTCCATAATCTGCATACAGAATCATTCTTGACCATGTTTATGCCATACACCCATACCCAATATTTCTTGCCAAGATAACCCTTTAAGGTAACCGGTAACACGACAGTGACAAGACCAATCAACAAGCCTGACTGAAGCTTTCTGGTCAATTGTCCAATAAGTAGCATGATAAGTGAAATGACAACACACCATAGCATATGATACAGCTCACTTATAATTAAATACTGCCCTATAGTAAGCTTAATTTCAAGCATAGAGAACATTTTCATGCTTCTTAAAGGATATGACAATGAATCCACACCAAGCTTAAGTCCCATGTAAGTAAGCTCAGCCACAAAAAATAAAACACGGGTAAGTAACATCAGCAGCATAACAGCTCCCTGCTTTGCCATTATGTAGCTTAGCTTTCCTCTATATGTCGTCTTGAGCATTACATCTCTCTTCGAACTAAATTCCATGGTAATTGCATATAAGGAAATCGCAATAAGTAAGAATATCTCAAAGTAATTAGTATTGGTTTTTTCAAAGAAGTTCTTCCAGTCTAAATCATAATAAAATATCTGTTCAGACTTGTCCTCCATATCACAAATATATTCATACCTCTCATAAACCACTTTAAATGTCTGTTCATGATTAAAAGCAT
>JBJENB010000043.1:0-2587 GCA_051879975.1 Wujia sp. | reverse complement strand
CCGATCTCAAACCAAGAAAATCCTTAATTTGTCCGGCAAAAATTCCAATTGCTATGCCGGCGGTAAAGCCTGTAGTAATAGTATACGGAATATACTTAATGAGACTTCCAAAATGCAATAATCCCATGATAATCAGTATAACACCTGCCATAAGCGTTGCCACTGTAAGTCCGGTCATACCATATTGCTCGTGAATACCATATACAATAACAACAAACGCAGCTGTAGGGCCACCAATCTGAACTCGGCTTCCGCCTAGGAATGCAATAAAAAATCCTGCAAAAATGGCAGTATATAGACCCTGCTCAGGTGAAACACCTGAGGCAATGGCCAATGCAATGGATAGTGGTAATGCAATAAGAGCCACTATGATTCCGGCTATGATGTCCTTAATAAACTGCTCCTTAGAGTAAGTTTTCATGACTGAGAAAAATTTTGGTTTAAGCTTATTCATAATTATTTGATCCTTTCACCGATAAAGTAGAACCCCTTACATTCTTTAAGCAATACATCGCATGTCTCCCCAATCAGACTTGCATCTCCATCAAAATGAACAGTTATGTTTTCTTCTGTTTTGCCAGTCACAAGTGAACTGTCCTGATGGTTAATCTCCTCAACTATAACCCTTTTAACAATACCCTCATACCTTTTAATGCGCTGATTCGAAATAGAATTAACCTTGTTTAATAATCTGTTAAAACGATCCTTAATCACATCCTCTGCAAGCTGTCCCTCCATTACAGCTGCAGGTGTACCGGTTCTTTTAGAATATATAAAGGTAAATGCCTGGTCGTATTGAACCTTCTCTATGACATCCAATGTTTCAAGGAAATCCTCCTCAGTCTCCCCCGGAAATCCAACTATGATATCAGTTGTAAGAGAAATATCAGGCATAGCGCTCCTTAATCTTTCAACCAGAGTAAGATAATGCTCCTTGGTATAACGTCGGTTCATTCTGTTAAGTATATTGGATGAACCGGACTGCACAGGCAAATGTAAATGCTTGCATATCTTTTCCTCAGAAGCCATGACTTCTATAAGCTCATCAGACAAATCCTTTGGATGACTCGTCATAAATCTGACTCTTTCAATTCCATCGATTTTACATACATTCCTTAGTAATTCAGGAAATGTAATTGTTTGTTTATCCGTTAATTGTTTGATACTTCCATCATCAGAATATTCAAAAATCTTTCCATAGGAATTTACATTTTGACCAAGAAGCATGATTTCCTTAACACCTCTTGCCGCCAAATGTTTTATTTCGTTATATATTTCCTCCGGCGCTCTGCTCTTCTCTCGACCTCTGACATAAGGTACTATGCAATAGGTACAGAAATTATTACAGCCATACATAATATTTACACCGGATTTAAATGAATATTTTCTCTTTGTAGGAAGTGCCTCTACCGAATAGGCACTACTGTCTAAGATTTCAATAATCTGTTTATCTGTAGCAAAATGATTATATACAAGCTCAGCGAGCTTATATATGTTATGAGTTCCAAATACGATGTCAACGAAACGGTATTTCGATTTTATTGTTTCGATAACATGGTGCTCCTGCATCATACAACCACACAGGCATACTATCATATCCTTGTTTTTCTGCTTTAAATTTTTAAGATGTCCCAAATGACCATATAGTTTTTGATTGGCATTTTCGCGAACTGTACAGGTATTATAAATTACAAAATCAGCATTCTCATCCTCGACCTCTTCATAGCCTATAGAATCTAGTATACCCTTCAACTTCTCTGAATCATGTGCATTCATTTGACAGCCAAAGGTTGTTACACAATATGTGAAGCTTCTGCCTCTCTCATGACTAAGCTCCAAAAGTCTTTCCTTGCATTGATTCATGTAATAATACTGTCTGTCAGGTTCCATCTTAGGAATCTTTGATAAATCCATATTATTTCCTCACTAATATTTAATATAAATATAACACATTCATATCATGTGAAAGATTATCGTGTTATGTGTTCAAACAGCGAATTTCTCTAACCGAATTATTATATGACAATTATTTTTAATTTTCAACAAATATTAATTGAACAAAATAAAGAAATTACCTATATAAAAATAAAGAGTTACATAGGATGTGAAGCAGCTATGTAATAAAAAAAGAGCATCTCCATACAGTGACAGAAACGCTCTTTGACTATGTAGCATATTAAATAATAATTGATTATGGTGCTGCGTAATATGGAACTACCAAGGTAGCCCCACTTGTAATATTGGTACTGGTAAGTCCGTTAATATTCATTACCTCTGATACATATTCGTCCTTGCTATGATACTCCTCAGAAATATATCTGTCAGCGATATCATATAGGGTCTCGCCGTATTCAATATCTATGCAGGTGAAATATTTAACATTATATGTAGAAGCGTCTGCTTTTCTCTCGTTCGGCTTTGACCCGAACAAAAATACTGAAAATATGAGGAATATGGCACCTCCTAAAATCAAAGTCTTAAAATGTCTATGGATAAATCTGATTGCTATGCTCATAATACTATCTCCTTCCGAACAACTGTTCTCTTGATATATTTAATATAGCAAACAGTTGTTCGGTTGTCAATA
>JBJENB010000042.1:0-2600 GCA_051879975.1 Wujia sp. | reverse complement strand
CTCATCATAGTGTTGTATTTAGGTCTGTATTCCTTAATTAGATTACATTCTAAAACCAGTGCTTCCATCTCAGAGGAGGTGACAATATATTCAAAATATTCTATCTGCTCCACCATACGGGTTATTTTAGGCGAATTATTATGTCCGTGACCCGTTCTAAAATATTGTCTGACTCTATTGTGAAGATCAATCGCTTTTCCAACATAAAGGATATCCTCCGGACCCCCATGCATTATATAAATTCCGGGGCTATGTGGTATCTTCTTCAATTCCTCCTCAATATCAAATATTTTATCACTCATAATGAACTCCCTATTAAAAATGGAGGTATCTAACGCAGATACCTCCATTGAAAAATTTATATATGAAGATTATAAGAGGTCAGCCCTGAGCTTCTTAATAACCTGTAGGGTCTTATTTCTAAGCTCTTCTGCCTCGTAAAGCTGCAGCATATTGTTTTTATCAAGCTTTGCGGCAACAATTGTATCAAGCCAATCGTTCACATAAGCTGTAACATACTGAACCGACTCCTCAGACTTATCCTTAAGTGCAACCACTATATTATTTATATTCTCAATGACAGTCGGAGCTAAAGAGGTATTTGAAACAGGGGTCTGACTACTCTCGTCTGAAAGCTCAATAACCTTACCTGTCTTTGTTATTATTACCTTTTTGTTTGGTGTTGATTCCGTTTTAGAAGAGCCTGTACCCTTTCTGTCAAGGAGCTTTTCAACTACCTTAACAAGACAAATCACACTATATGTGCTCTCCTCCGGAGTCTGCTTGTCGTTACCCTTATCCTCATACTGATACCACAACCACTCTGATTTCAATAGCATTTCCTCAATCTTGGTATCAGCCAAAAGCTTCTTGAGATCAGGGTCAGCACTTGGACCCGATGACTTTCCAAAAAGCTTTCCTCCGGAAGAAGCCTCTGGTTTATTGTACTTTGCGGGAACTGAAATATCTGCATAAGTCTTAATAAGACTTTTCTCAGCCTTCTTAGGATCATAGTTATTATTTATAATGTTAACTCTTCCACTGTTCAGTCCGTTAACAATCATATCCTCTGCCGTCATAAACACAAGCGCCTTCTGTCTGTCTTCAATCATCTGCATGATTTCATAATTTGTCTTAGACTTCTCGAGAATTGAGTTCTTTCTAACCTTAAATGCCTTAATCTTTTCCTTAACACTGAAGAACAGCTTAAGAAGAGTTGGATTAGCATTTACATAATTGTTAATCCAAGTAAGCTCTACATACTGATGCTCAATCTTGTTTGAAATCTCATATACATTATAGCCATCAAAAATAACATTCAGAGTAGTATAAAGAAGCTCAAGAATCTCATACTTTTCCTCCCATGAACGGTTAGACATGTCCTGAGTAACCAGCTCTTTTATACCACACTCATAAAATACAAGATTGTACTCATAGAGACCCTCGAAAATATTTGTTTTATCTTTAAGAGAGTTTCCTGCACCTAATACCTGAATATTCTTCTTCATATTAGGCTCATTCTCTATGTACTGATATACCTTCTTCACAAATAATGAAACCTCTGAAATAAGAGTGTCTATCCTCTTATTGTATATTTCCTGTTTAGAGATAGCATTTACAACACTTCTGCTCAAAACACTTGTATTTTGTGCAGAGTTGGTGTTTCTGATAAGTTCCTTAAAGCTCTCATAAACAGAAATATTATCAATCGGAATATACTCTGCATTGAGTCCATAAAACTCAAATGCTTTGGCAAAATCCTTATTATTGATAAATGCATTGAACAATCCTATTGAAAACTGAATCTTGTAATCATTACCTACATGTGGATCCTCCACAACATAGTCAAAGAGAACCTCCAGGTTGTTCATGTAAGCGTCTGAACTACTCTCAGTTACAGGAATTCCCATCTCCATGATTACATTGATAAGGTCAAGATAACCCATAATAGCCTTGTCAAAATTCTTCGGTCTGTCGTCATCCTCCAGAATCTGGTAGCTGACATTAATAAGAAGAGGCGCTATTCTCTCTCCAATCAGTCTCATTGCATCAGTAAACTTCTCTCTCTGATAAAGATAAATCAACCAGATACTATAGCGATAGATACCTGACGCATTAACCTGTGCATCAATATCTGAAGGGTCGATATCGCCATATACAAACCTGAACAATGGCTCAATCCACTCCTCAATCTCATATCTTCCTGTAGCCTTAATATTCGTATCAACGAACTCACCCAACTCGTATAGCTTGGTACACTGAGCCTTTACATCATCATCTACGATCATTGTAGACAAATCAAAGTTACTGTCCTTTAAATAATCAATAACCAGTGTATAAAAGCCGTCCTCCACCTGCTCATTTAAAAATCTGATAAGCAAACCTTTATTGTTGGAAGCAGCTATAGTCAGTACATTATTATCTGAGCCCGCTGTAATATTTGCCGGTAAAGCCATAATATCTTACCCCCTTATACCTTAATAAACTTAATTAATTTTATAACATTTTCAAATTTAATGTCAACAGGATTTTTAGTACTTTCATATAACTGTCATTGTGCATAATCAACAAGAAGAAACAAACAATTTTTCGACTTTATT
>JBJENB010000041.1:0-10285 GCA_051879975.1 Wujia sp. | reverse complement strand
GATCTCAACACTTATGATATTACTCACTATAGCCGCACTAATATATTGTCCGCTTACAGTTGATACAACGCCAAATACAATAATCGATAGTATCAGGGAGAAAAAAATTGTTCTTCTCCATGCTGTAATATATCCTACCTCATATTTCATAATTAACCTCCACAGATATACGAATTATATCAATAAAGGCTATATAAAACAAGTATAAATCCTATTCTAAAGCACAGCATTGCCTTCATTTATCCTAATAAGCTCCTTACTTTCCGCGGGCATAAGCTTATAATTGTATCTTTTTAATACCTCCTGAGCCATAAAAAGCATATCTGAGTGATTATATATATCAGCTAATACAAACATTGATTCTCCACTTTGTCTTATTCCAAAAAAATCTCCCGGTCCCCTCAGCTTCAAATCCTCACCGGCTATGAAAAAACCGTCATTAGAATTTTCCAATACCTTAAGTCTCTCTGTCGATTCCTGTGTTTCCTTTCCATTTATAAATATACAATAGGACTGTTTGCTTCCTCTTCCCACTCTTCCCCTGAGCTGGTGAAGCTGAGCCAGTCCAAAGCGTTCCGCATTTTCAACCATCATTACAGTAGCATTCGGATTATTGATACCTACCTCTATGACGGTTGTTGACACTAATAAATCTATACTGCCGTCAATAAATCTCGTCATAATGTCGTTTTTTTCATCTGCCTTCATCTGACCATGAAGCATTTCAATTCTTACGGTTTCAGGCAGGCTTTGTCTTAGAGTATCCGTGTATTCAACAACATTTGTTAAATCCATCGTCTCACTTTCGTCAACCATAGGACAAATCACATAGACCTGATTTCCTTCTGCAATCTGCCCTGCCAGAAATTTATACGCAGTGGTTCTGTAATTGGTTCCGACAACACAATTCTTAATCGGTTTCCTTCCCTTTGGCAATTCCTTTATAACAGATATATCCAAATCTGCGTACATTACGATGGCAAGTGTTCTTGGGATAGGTGTTGCACTCATAACAAGCACATGTGGCTGATCTCCCTTTTTACTTAGCCTGCTTCGCTGATTCACTCCAAATCTATGCTGTTCATCCGTAACTACTAAGGCTAAATCTCTGAATATAACCTTATCCTCAATGAGCGCATGAGTACCTATTATAATATCTATATTACCGGAAGAAAGCGCATCATATATTTTTCTCTTCTCCTTTAGTGAGCAGGAACCAACCAGACAAGCACATTTTATTCCGTAAGGCGAAAGCTGTCTTTGAAACTCCTCATAATGCTGCTTAGCCAGAACCTCTGTAGGAACCATAAGTGCCCCCTGATATCCCTGTTTTACGCAGGCAAAAAGTGCTGCTTCAGCCACAATTGTCTTACCCGAACCAACATCTCCCTGGACAAGTCTGTTCATAATGGTGTTACTGCCCATATCCTCTAAAATATCATCCAAAGCCTGAGCTTGTCCCTTCGTAAGCTTAAATGGAAGCTGTTCAATAAAATCCGCCACAGCCCTTCCCTGAGTGACAACATGGGTGTTATTTACCATAACACGCTCTCTTTTAAGGGAGCTCATATCGAATAAAAACCTGTAAAACTCATCAAATGCAATTCTTCTAATTGCATTTTTCAAAACCTCCTCATTCATTGGAAAATGTACATTATCATAGGCGTCCGCTATTTCCATAATGCCGTATTCTAACCGAATATCTTCAGGAATATAATCCTCCAGGCCTGCAATTAGTTCTCTGGTATTTTTTATTGCCTTTTGGAAGGTTTTGTTACTCAAACCGGCAGTAAGGGGATAGACAGGCTGAAGCTCCTGTCTCATATTTTCATATACGGCCGGCTTATAGAACTCCGGCATAATCATAACTCTGGAACCATTTTTCTTCTCAATTGTTCCCACAAAAATATAGGTTTCACCCTTGTGCAGGGTATTTTTTAAAAAGGGCTGGTTAAACCAAGTAATCTTTAATGTTCCTGTAGAATCCTTGACAGAAATATTGGTTAGCTTAAGATTTCTTACCCTTCTCACATCAACATAGGAGCTTATGATTGCCATTACAGCCTGTCGTTCCCCCATTCTTGCATCCTTTATATCAACAGGCTCTCCATAGGAAAGATAATTTCTTGGATAGGTATGCAGTAATTCATTTACCGTATTAATTCCCAGCTTGGCAAAGGCCTGTGCAGTTTTCTCACCTACGCCTTTTATCTCAGTGACACTGCTGTTTAAGTCCATGTTAACCTCCTGCTATTTAACAAAGGCAGCCTCTCCTATGAGAAGCTGCCTAAAGCTGTTGACGCATTTTTACTCTAAAGATACAATATAATAATATACCGGCTGACCACCCTTGTGAAGCTCAACCTCGTAATCAGGATACTTCTCACTCAACGCATCGATGAGAGAATTTGCCTCTTCCTCAGAAACCTCTTCCCCATAATACACACTGAGCAATTCCGATGTACCGTCTGACATTGATTCAACCAGCTCCTTAACAACCTCTGTAATATCTGTACCCACAGCTACTATTCCTGAATCTGAGATACCCATATAATCACCAGTCTTAATGTCCTTTCCGTCAATAGAGGTATCTCTTACGGCATAGGTAACCTGACCTGTCTTAACAAGGCTCATTGATTCCTTCATAGATTCCAGATTCTCTTCAACAGAAGACTCCGGCTCAAAACCTATCATTGCACCTATACCCTGTGGTATCGTCTTTGATTCAATAACTATGATATTCTTTTCTTCCTCTATATCTGCTGCCTGATTTGCTGCCAAAATAATATTCTTATTATTAGGCAACACAAATATATTGTCTGCATTGACCTTCTCAATCGCTGACAAAACATCCTCCGTACTTGGATTCATTGTCTGTCCACCCTGAATAATGTAATCAACACCAAGCTCTGCAAATATCTCTGCCAAACCATCACCGGCAGACACAGCCACAAAACCATACTGCTTTCTCGGTTCGTTCTGACTCTGCTCCTGCTCCATTGCGCGCTGTCTGTCCTGCTCATTTATGACCTTTTCCCTGTGTTCCTCACGCATATTATCAATCTTCATTTTAGTCAGCTGACCAAACTCAAGCCCTTTCTCAAATGCCAGACCCGGATGATTGGTATGAACATGAACCTTTACTATCTCATCATCTGATACAACAACCAGGGAATCTCCGATTGAGGTGAGATACTCCTTGAATTTCGCCTCAATTTCCATATTATATTCTTTCTCAAGCATAATAATGAATTCTGTACAATATCCATACTTGATGTGAGCGGTATCAATATCCTCTGAACCAGCAGCAGATACGATTTTCTTTGAAGAAACTGCTATAGTATTGTCAACCACTATCTCCTTGCCCAGAAGTCCGTCAAAAGCACCCTTGATAAATTCCATAAGACCCTGTCCACCGGAGTCCACAACTCCTGCTTCCTTTAAAACAGGAAGCAGATTAGGGGTATTGGCAAGAGCTTCTTCACCACAGGATATAACCTCCTCGGCAAGCTCCTCTATAGACAGAGCTGAATCTGCCAGCAGAGCCGCCTTCTCAGCCATGGCTCTTGCCACGGTAAGTATGGTACCCTCCTTCGGCTTCATAACCGCCTTATATGCAGTGTCTACTCCGCGTACAAAGCCATCTGCAATATTTTGAATCGTTATAGTCTTCTTGTCTTTGATTTCCTTACAAAATCCTCTCAACAGCTGAGACAAAATTACGCCCGAATTTCCTCTGGCTCCTCTTAAAGAACCACTGGAGATAGTCTTGGCCAGTTCCTCAATCCCAGGTGTTTCAAGGGAATTAACCTCACTCGCAGCTGCCATTATAGTTAAGGACATATTTGAACCTGTGTCTCCATCAGGTACCGGGAAAACATTTAATTCATTAATATAATCCTTATTTTTCTCCAAATTATATGCGCCTGCAATAAATGCCTTCTTAAGTAGCTGCGCATCAATCTCAATAATAGCCACTTATCCTTCCTCCTACTAATCTATAACCCTTACACCTTCTACAAAGATGTTAATTGACTTTACTGTCATACTGGTCATTTCCTCAATTGAATACTTTACTGTATTGATAAGATTATCGCATACCGTAGTGATACAAACACCATACGCAACAATAATATGAAAATCTATTACCAATTCATTGTCTTCACCTATAACAACATTTACGCCCTTACTTACGCTGTCACCCTTCAGGAGCTTTGCAATTCCATCCTTCACGCTGATGGTAGCCATACCTACTATACCAAAGCAGCCAAGTGCTGCATGACCCGCATACTGAGCTATAACCTCACTGTCTATTACAATATCACCATTGTCATTCGATAATAATCCCTTCATAAATAATACCCCCTTTTACAAACAACGTACAAATATCCCAAATGAAGCAAAAAGACATATTTGCTTCATTATACCCATTTCACTGCATTTTATCAATATTTAATAGAATTTTATCTATATTAAATATTTTTTTGAAAAAAAATCATTTTTTCCTTGCATATTGGTATTTTTTTTGGTAGAATGTGCATGTTGCAAATCTGTGGACATGATAACCATAGGTTAATAGAGGTATCAAGGAGGTGCTAACGGTGGCAAAGTGTGCAATTTGTGATAAAGGTGCTCATTTCGGAAATAATGTGAGCCATTCTCATAGAAGATCAAACAGAATGTGGAAGTCAAACATCAAGTCAGTTAAGGCAGTAGTTAATGGTACTCCTACTAAGCTTTATGTTTGTACATCATGCTTAAGATCAGGTAAAGTTGAAAGAGCATAGTTCCATAAAAAAAATAACCGGTAAACACCGGTTATTTTTTTTATATCATAGGGATGTGCTTCGCACTTCTATGATATAAAAATGTTTTACTTATCCTTTAGCATTGACAACTGGATTCTTTTCTTCTCAAGATCTACTCCGATTACGGTGACATCCACAATATCTCCTACAGCTACAACCTCCAAAGGATGCTTGATATATCTGTTTGTCATCTTGGATATATGTACAAGACCATCCTGATGAACGCCGATGTCTACAAACGCACCGAAATCAATTACATTTCTTACGGTACCCTTAAGCTCCATTCCCTCTTTTAAATCTTTCATCTCAAGAACGTCACTTCTCAATATAGGCTTCTGCATATCCTCTCTTGGGTCTCTGCCCGGCTTCTTCAGTTCATTTATTATATCTACAAGCGTCGGCTCTCCAATACCTATCTCCTCCGCAAGCTTCTTCGTATTACCGGTTCTACTGTCTATGGTCTTTATTCCACCGGCCTTAAGCTCCTCGTCTGATATATTAAGCTTACTCATAAGAGTCCTTGCTGCCTCATAGCTCTCAGGGTGAACACTGGTTGAATCAAGTATTTCATCCCCTCCGTTAATTCTCAAAAAGCCTGCACACTGCTCATAAGCCTTAGGTCCAAGCTTTGGTACCTTAAGCAGCTGTTTTCTGCTGTGAAATCTTCCGTTTGACTCTCTGTACTCCACTATATTCTTCGCCAGTGTTTTGTTGATGCCGGATACATATTCAAGTAATGATGCCGAAGCTGTGTTAAGATCTACACCAACGCTGTTTACGCAATCCTCTACCACTGCACCTAATGCATTTCCGAGATTTTTCTGATTCATATCATGCTGATACTGACCTACACCGATTGACTTAGGGTCAATCTTAACCAGCTCTGCCAACGGGTCCTGTATTCTTCTGGCTATGGATGCAGCACTTCTCTGTCCCACATCAAAGTTAGGAAACTCCTCTGTTGCCAGCTTACTTGCAGAATACACGGATGCCCCGGCTTCATTTACGATTACATACTTAACCGGTGTTTTAATTTCCTTAAGCAGGTCAACGATTACCATCTCTGATTCACGGCTTGCTGTTCCGTTTCCAAGAGAAATAAGTGTAATATTATACTTATCAATAAGCTTTTTTAGTACAGCTTTTGCCTCAGCTACCTTATTCTGAGGTGCAGTCGGATAAATTACAACTGTGTCAAGCACCTTTCCGGTAGGGTCTACAACTGCCAGCTTACAGCCTGTTCTAAATGCAGGATCCCAGCCAAGTACCGTCTGTCCGCTGACCGGTGGTTGCATAAGCAGCTGATGAAGATTTTTTCCGAATACATTAATGGCTCCTTCCTCCGCCGTCTCAGTCAGTTCATTTCTTATTTCACGCTCGATGGACGGCTTAATCAGTCTGTCATAGCTGTCCTGTGCTGCCTCCCTGATATATCTTGCACTGTCGTGCTCCGGCTTAGCTATAAGCTTCTTCTCCAAATATCTATCTATGTCCTCGTCAGGTGCATTTATCTTAACTGTGAGAAACTTTTCTGACTCACCTCTGTTAATTGCCAAGGTTCTGTAGCCCACAAGCTTAGCTATATCCTCCTCAAAATCATAATACATTTCATATACGGACTTTGCGTCAGGATCCTTGGCAGAGGAAACAAGCTTACCCTTTTTTCTGGTCATATCCCTGATTACGGTTCTGTACTCCGCCTCATCGGCATAGTTTTCTGCGAGAATATCCTTGGCCCCGGCAATTGCATCAGCAACCGTTGCAACCTCCTTTTCCTCCGACAGATATGCCAACGCCTCCTCTTCAATGGTCTTGTTGGTCATCTGCAATGCAATAATATTGGCAAGACCTTCCAGACCCTTTTCCTTTGCAATGGTTGCTCTGGTTCTTCTCTTCGGTCTGTAGGGTCTGTATATATCCTCAACGGCAACCAGAGTCATGGCCGCCTCTATCTGTGCCTTAAGCTCCTCGTCAAGCTTTCCCTGTTCATCAATTGATGCTATAACCTGGGTCTTTTTCTCCTCAAGGTTTCTCAAATAGCTCAGCCTCTCGTCAAGACTACGAAGCTGTTCATCATTTAAGGAACCTGTCACTTCTTTTCTGTATCTTGAAATAAAAGGTATGGTATTTCCCTCGTCTATAAGCTCAACAGTCTTTTCAACCTGCCATTTTTTTACTCCCAGTTCTTCTGCAATTACCTTTGCAATATCCATAAATGCTTTCTCCTTATCAACAATCTACATTATATCCATGCCACTGCTTTCCGTCTTCTCGTAGTTTGACAGGTAATCAGGGTCTTTGCGCATTTCCATCATCTGCTTAAACGCATGTAAAACCATTCTGTCCTTGTTACATTCACCAGTATTCTTCCCCAAATCATGGTATAGATTATACTTATTCATTTGACTGAAATAAATGTCCAACAGTGAAAGCTCACCACAGCAAATGGTTCCTCTGATAGAATGGTTCAGTACATAATAATTGAATTCATCTAAAAGCTCTTCATCCGACAGCATATAGCTCCACAGCTCGTTTGCAAAGGCTTCCGATTCACCCACAAGCTCAGAAAGTGTCCTAAGATTTTCAAAGGCTTTTAGTTTTCCGGCATTATAAAGTATAACTGACATACAATCATCCCCTCAAACAATATATATTATATTGTATAGCAAAACTAAGTAATTTATTTATAGCTATCTGCAATAGACAATCTCTATATTGTCCAATGCTTCCTTGTACAATTCTTCAAGCTTACCCACAAGGGCTTCCTCAGACTTAAGAATATTTTCAAGCTTAGGTCTTGTAACCGGATGTTTTGCCACAAAGGTTGTACAACAATCCTCATAAGGGAGAATCGATGTCTCGTAGGTTCCGATTTTCTGTGAGATGTCCACTATCTCCTGCTTATCAAGACCGATACATGGTCTGAATACCGGAAGCTTGTCCGCTGCAAGGTCTATAACAGCTAAGCTCTGGGTTGTCTGACTGGAAACCTGTCCGATACTCTCTCCGGTAATTATACACTGACAATCCTCTTTAAGAGCAATATCCTGCGCCATTCTGTAAAATACTCTCTTCATAATAATCGTAAGCTCGTCATGTGGACAATTATCATATATGGCAAGCTGAACATCTGTAAAATTAACAATATGAAGCTTAATCTGTCCTGAATATTTTGCCACAAGCTTCGCCAGGTCGATTACCTTCTGCTTAGCTCTCTCACTGGTATAAGGAGGTGCATGAAAATAAACAGCCTCTATTTCAACACCTCGCTTTGCAACCATATATGCTGCAACCGGACTGTCGATACCGCCTGAAAGAAGAGTCAATCCCTTACCGTTGGTACCTACAGGAAGACCACCCGGACCAGGAATTGTCTTTGAATAAATATAGACCACATCCCTGACCTCAACATTGACGAAAACCTCCGGTTTATGAACATCCACCTTCATGTCGGGGTATTGATCAATCAGTGCAGCGCCCAAATCACAGTTTAGCTCCATGGAATTCTTAGGAAAGCTTTTATTATTTCTTCTGGCATTCACCTTAAATGTAAAGCTCTTATCCCGGTATTCATTGCCAATATATTCCACAACGCCCTCAGATATCTTGTCAAAATCCAGCTCCTCTACAACCTTAACAGGGCAGACTCCTACGATTCCGAAGATAGTAGTCAAAACCTCCATGACCTCATCATAATCATAGTCCGAAAAAGCCTCCACGAATATTCTTCCGTACTCTCTTCTAACCTCAAAGCTTCCAAGAGGCTTCAGTCTTGCTCTCATTCTCTTGCACATTACCTCTTCAAACATATATCGGTTTTTACCCTTTGTTCCTATCTCAGCATACTTTATTAAGAAAACCTTATAGTTCATATCATCCTCCACTATTTCTTTCTGGTATATCTTCTAAGAATTGGCAAAAGCTCCTCAATAACAGCTACTGCATAATCAACCTGTTCAAAGGTATTGGTCTCACAGAAGCTGAATCTGAGTGTAGACTCAAGCCTTTCCTCAGACAGTTTTATTGCCTTTAAAACATTGCTGACATGAGGCTTGTTGGAAGAGCATGCGGAGCCTGCAGAAACATATATCCCTCTATCCTCAAGGGCATGAAGCATTACCTCACTTCTCACACCCACAAAGCTCACACTGGCAATATGTGGGGCAGCTCCGGAATTGTCAAATACATTGTCAAGAGCAGTCACCTTTTCAATAAACCGCTGCTTAATCGCGCGAATATGACTAATCTTATCCTCATGGTTCTTATACATAAGCTCCGTGGCAAGCCCCATGCCGGCTATAGCCGGAACGTTTTCCGTGCCGGAGCGCATGGCTCTCTGCTGACCTCCACCATAAATAATAGGTCTTATCAGAGTCCTGTCCTTCACATACAAAGCACCGGAACCCTTAGGTCCATGAATCTTGTGACCGCTCATGCTAAGAAGGTCAACGCCAAGCTTCTTAGGTGAAAGCTTAAGCTTTCCAAAGGCCTGAACACCATCAACATGATATAGGATGTTTTCATTTTTACTTTTAATAATCCGCGCAAGCTCCTCTATAGGCTCTATGGAACCAATCTCATTATTTACAAACATGGTAGATACAAGTATGGTATCATCCCGCAATGTGTCCCGAAGCTCATCCCTATCAATAATGCCCTTTTCATCCACACCGATATAGCTTATCTCATAGCCCTCCTTACTGAGGAAATCCATGGTAGCCGTAACCGATGCATGCTCAATATTCGTTGTAATAATATGCTTCCCGGCTCTTCTATGTGCAAGTGCCGAGCCGATTATGGCAAGATTATTTGATTCTGTTCCACCAGAGGTAAAAACAAGCTCCTTTTCCTGACACTTAAGCTCTCCGGCAATTCTCTGTGTAGCCTCTTTAATGTACCTTTCCGCCTGTACGCCCTTTAAATGAAGTGAAGAAGGATTACCATAATCCTCTTCCATAAGATTAATCATAAGTTCCTTTACCTCAGGAAAAACGGCAGTTGTTGCCGCATTGTCAAAATATGCTTCCATTTCATCCTACCCTTATCTTATATCCTTACTATCATCATTCTTCAATCTCAAACATTATAATCGACAGGACCGCAAGCCCCGCGGTTTCTGTTCTCAGTATTCTTCTTCCAAGAGTAATTGAGTGGGCACCAATTTCAAGTGCAGCCTCAACCTCCTCCCTGGCAAAGCCACCCTCAGGTCCTATAAAAATTCCAAGAGAATGTTTATTCTTAATATTTCTTATAGTTTCACGGGAATATTCCATTCCCTCAGCCTCCTCATAAGGAATAATATTCATATCCATTTCCTTGGCATATGCTAAAGCCTGCTTAAAAGTCATGAATTCCCTTACGCGAGGGACAATTCCCCGCCCGGATTGCTTTCCCGCTGCCATGGCTATACCATTATATCGCTCCAGCTTCTTAGCCGCCTTTTTTTCATCAATCCTTACAACAGTTCTCTTGGTAAT
>JBJENB010000040.1:0-10313 GCA_051879975.1 Wujia sp. | reverse complement strand
TAATTACATTAAAAATTTTATATTTTTACCCTAAAATTTTAACATTAGTATAGCCATATATACTTTTATATGCTATCCTTATTTCGGTTATAATAAAGGAAAGATAATTTTTAATTTTTGAAATGAGGACGTAAACATGAAAACAAATTGTATTGTAGCTCAGTCCGGTGGTCCTACAGCCGCAATTAATTCCTCTCTTGCAGGTGTCCTTCTCGGTGTCAGGGAAAGTGAAAAATATAAGTGTATATATGGCGCCATTCACGGAATACAGGGTGTTTTGAGTGAACAGTTTCTGGACCTCTCAGAGGCAGATAACGAATTTATTCAAAAATTGAAGACAACCCCTGCCATGTATCTCGGCTCATGCCGTTTTAAGCTTCCTGATATGAAAGCTGAATCTTCCGTATATGAAAATATATTTCAGGTATTTGAAAAGCTGGATATTGGGGCATTTTTCTATATTGGTGGCAACGATTCAATGGATACCGTAGCCAAACTGGCAGCATATGCTGACTCAATTGGGAGCGATTTAAAAATTGCCGGGGTTCCCAAGACCATTGACAATGACCTGCTTATTACAGACCATACTCCGGGCTATGGTTCGGCAGCCAAATACATTGCTTCCAGTATTAGGGAAATAGCCTATGATACCTATATATACAATGTACAAAGTGTTACCATTGTTGAAATAATGGGAAGGGATGCAGGTTGGCTTACTGCCGCATCCGTATTAGCCAGAACCTCCTTCTCCGAAGCACCCCATCTGATTTATCTTCCTGAGAAAAGCTTTGATGAGGAGCAGTTTTTGAGCGATTTGAAGGAACAGATGGAATATCACAGAAATGTAATTGTGGCTGTTTCAGAGGGAATACAGGATTCAGCAGGCAACTACATCTGTGCCGGAAAAGCTACCGCAGACCGCTTCGGTCATGCCCGGCTAAGTGGTGCCGGAAAATACCTGGAGCTTCTGGTAAAGAAGCATCTGGGTGTAAAGGTTCGTTCGGTAGAGATAAATGTACTCCAAAGATGTGCCGCTCATATGGCATCAAGAACCGACCTTGACGAAGGCTTTGAGCTGGGCTACCAAGCAGTCAAGCTGACAGAAAAGGGGCAAAGCGGATTTATGACCACAATTGTAAGAGATTCTGACTCGCCATATCAAGCCCATATCTCATCATCTCCTGTTGGCGAGGTTGCAAACAAAGCAAAAGGAGTTCCTCTGGAGTGGATAACCTCCGACGGACATGATGTAACTGAGGAGCTTATTAACTATATTAAGCCACTTGTTATTGGTGAGGTCCGTCTGAGCTATGAAGATGGCATAGTAAGCTACCTAAATATCGGACATTTAAACTAGTGTGCATCCATGAGGAAATTTAAATAAATTTTCGAATCTAAAAAAAAATGCTGTATCTTTTCGGTATATCGCGTTAAAATTGTATTGTATATATCAATACGAATTAACGGAGGGCGAGCTATTGAAGGATGCAGCATTACTTATTTCAGAGATTAAGGACAACAAATACAGGGAATTGTTGTCGGACATTTATATTGACGAATCAAAACTTGAGTATCACCAACAAAGATATATAAGAGCCATTGAAAAATATATAGAAGTGTTCGGTGATACTGAGGTAGAAATCTACAGTGCACCCGGAAGGAGTGAAATCGGCGGAAACCACACAGACCATCAACACGGTGAGGTACTTGCAGCCTCCATAAATAACGATGCAATTGCCATCGTAAATAAATCAGATGACAATATCGTTAAGGTTCTGTCAGATGACTATGCTTTAATAACCATTGATGTATCAGACATTACACTTAACGAGTCAGAGAAAGGCACCACAATAGCCCTTATCAAGGGTGTGCTGTCAGGCTTAAAGGAGCATGGTTACAGAATAGGCGGCTTTTCTGCATACATAACCAGCGATGTATTAATAGGAGCAGGATTATCATCTTCTGCAGCCTTTGAAACCTTAATTGGAACTATTATCTCAGGATTATATAACAGCATGTCCATTTCTGCTGTTGAAATAGCAATAATCGGGCAATATGCAGAGAATGTTTACTTTGGAAAGCCATGCGGACTGATGGATCAGATGGCATGCTCCGTGGGAAGTCTTGTACATATTGATTTTGCTGATCCGGCTGCTCCCGACATAGAAAAGATTGATTTTGACATGGCAGGTCACGGCTATAGTCTGTGCATTACCGATACCAAAGGTTCCCATGCTGATTTAACAGATGATTATGCAGCAATACCTATGGAAATGAAGCAAATTGCTTCCTATTTCGGCAAGGATGTGTTAAGAGAAATTACCCTATCAGATTTATTTGAAAATATAAGCAAGTTAAGGGACATCGCAGGTGACAGGGCTGTTCTCAGAGCAATTCACTTTGTACAGGAAAATGAAAGAGTCAGAAAGGAAGTTGCCGCATTAAAGTCGGAAAACATTTCTGAATTTTTGGCGAATGTAAAAGCATCCGGGGATTCCTCCTTCAAGTACCTGCAAAATGTATACACCAACAGAGATGTTAAGCATCAGAATATGTCTCTTGCCTTAGCTGCCAGTGACAGCATACTGAGTGATAATGGAACCAGCCGTGTTCATGGTGGCGGATTTGCAGGAACAATACAGGCCTTTGTCAGAAAAGAAGCGGTTGTCGAATACAAGCGGTTAATGGACGGTATATTTGGGGAAGGTTCATGTAGCATATTAATGGTTAGAAAATATGGTGGAATGAGGGTTTTGTAAATGATAGATAAGCTTATAAATGAATTAGTTATATACGGAATAAACAATGGTCTGGTGGACCAGGCCGACAAGGTTTTTGTAACCAACAGTCTTCTTGAGCTGTTCGGAGTTCTGGAATATACAGAAACTACAGATGAGGTCACCCCAAGAGAGCTCAATACAATCCTTGAAGAAATGCTAGACTATGCTCACCAGAATGGTATTCTTCCGGAGGATACCATCACAATGAGAGATTTATTTGACACAAAAATCATGGGACTTTTAACTCCTGCTCCATCTGTAGTAAGAAAAACCTTTTATGAAAAATATTCAGCTTCACCAAAGGAGGCAACCGACTATTACTATGCCTTCAGCCAGGCGACCAATTATATTCGCCGGGACAGAATAGCCAAGGATGAAAAATGGGTTACCGAAACCGAGTTTGGTCCTATCGATATTACCATCAATCTCTCCAAGCCGGAAAAAGACCCACGAGATATAGCCAAGGCAGGTCAGGCAAAGAAGTCCGGTTATCCGGCATGTCTCCTATGTAAGGAAAATGAGGGCTACTGTGGACATATCTCTCATCCTGCCAGACAGAACCATCGAATTATTCCGATTAAGCTTGATGGCGAAGATTATAATCTGCAATATTCCCCTTATGTATATTACAATGAACATTGCATTATATTGAATGACAAGCATATTCCTATGAGGATTGACAAATCTGTGTTTGTTAAGCTTTTGGATTTTGTAAAGCTTTTTCCACATTATACTGCCGGCTCCAACGCAGATTTGCCTATTGTAGGCGGCTCAATATTAAGTCACGACCATTTTCAGGGTGGTGGCTATGTATTCGCCATGGCAAAGGCACCTTATGACCTTACCTTCACGCTAAAGGGCTATGAGGACTTAACCGCCGGCATCGTCAAATGGCCTATGTCTGTTATCAGACTTCAAGGCAAGGATACGACCCGTATAGCAGAAGCGGCAAATCATATATTAGAAAGCTGGAGGGAATATACAGACGAGGAAGCATTTATATTTGCAGAAACCGACGGCACACCGCACAACACCATCACTCCGATAGCTCGTATGCATGGTGACCTATATGAATTGGACCTTGTATTAAGAAACAACATTACAACCGAGGAAAACCCTTGGGGTGTATATCACCCTTCTGCGGACCTCCACCACATAAAAAAAGAAAACATTGGCCTTATTGAGGTTATGGGTCTTGCCGTTCTGCCGGCAAGACTGAAAAACGAAATGGCTGTTCTGGAATCTGCTATATTATCCGGCAGAGATATCCGCGATGACGAGCTGATAGCCAAGCATGCCGATTGGGTTGACTCGTGGATAGATAGCTATACAATCACCTCTGACAATATCCATTCAATCATTCAGAACGAAATAAGTAAGGTGTTTGTTAAGGTTCTCGAATGTGCCGGTGTATTCAAGCGCAACGCTTGTGGCAAGGCGGCCTTTATGCGATTTGTGGACAGCCTGTAAGTACACGATGATTTTACAGCTAAATTCTAAATGCTCCGGTGGACGAACCCACCGGAGCATTTTTATTCAAAGCAGGCCATAATTATTCTTTATATTTATTGCACCTCATTTGTAAGAGCTTTTCCCTCCGCAAACTCCTCAATATTGGCAATAGTAGTCTCGGCTATGTTCATCAATGCCTCATTGGTTAGGAATGCCTGATGAGAGGTAACAATTACATTTGACATTGATACAAGAAGTGCCAGTACATCATCCTTAATGATATCATTGGAGCAATCCTCATAGAAGTATCCGGCCTCCTCCTCGTATACATCAAGACCTGCGGCTCCAAGCTTCTTACTCCTAAGGCCGCCGAGAAGTGCTTCCTTCTTAACCAAAGCTCCTCTTGAGGTATTAATCAATACTGCTCCATCCTTCATTTTCTCAACACTCTCCTCATCTATAAAATGATAGGTCTGATCCGTCAGTGGACAATGAAGGGAAATGATATCTGATTTCTGTAGCAGCTCATCCTTATCAACATATTTAACGTCAAGATTCTTGTCCGGATATAAGTCATAGGCAAGCACATTCATTCCAAACCCCTTGCAAATGTTGATAAAAATTTTGCCTATTTTACCGGTTCCCACAACACCCACAGTCTTGCCGTGAAGGTCAAAGCCTGTAAGTCCGTTCAGGGTAAAATTGCCCTCTCTCGTTCTGTTATATGCCCTGTGAATTTTTCTGTTTAAAGTAAGTAATAAGCCCATGGCATGCTCCGCTACCGCATATGGAGAGTACGCGGGAACTCTTACCACCTTCAGCTTATCCTTACATGCCTTTATATCCACATTGTTAAAGCCCGCACATCTCATGGCAATAAGCCTTACGCCCAAATCATATAATATATTGACCGTTTTCTCGTTAATCTCGTCATTTACAAATGCACAGACAGCATCAAAGCCTTCAGCAAGCTTAGCTGTACGCTCAGTAAGCCTTGTCTCAAAATAATGTAACTCAATATTCTCCGTTTTCTTCTTATCAAACCATATTTTGTCGTAGGGCTTCGTATCATAAAATGCAACCTTCATCTTATTTCCTCCATAATATTATCTATCTTAAATATAGCCTTATTGTTTCCAAATTCAATAAAAATATTAGAATAAAAAATCTTTTTGAATATTATTTCATTTTTCGAACATCATAAATGTAAGAACACCATCATGAATTGGAGGTATATTTATGAAGTTCTTAAATGTTTTTTGTTTAACAGTAACAATCATCGGTGCTATAAACTGGGGTTTGGTGGGATTCTTTGATTATAATCTCATAGATGCCATTTTCGGTACTGCAAGTGCCTTTTCAAGAGTTATATACGCTCTTGTGGGACTTACAGGTCTTTACCTTATCTCCATGTACGGCAATGCTTGTCGTGTTGACGATTAAAGCCCAGCCAGCATCAAACTCAGGGGGAGGAAATCAACAATTACTTTATGGTTCCCTCCCCCTTTTTAACTGAATAAATGACATAATGTCCTGTAAATATGTAAGTAACAGTTGAAAATGGAACCATTCATGTTACTTGAAACATAATTACAGGACATTATAACTTTCTTATTTCAAAGACAATTACTGTATCGCCTTAAATGCTTCGTCAAGATCCTCAATAATATCATCTATGTTCTCAGTACCAATTGAAAGTCTAATTGTATTAGGCTTTATTCCCTGATCAAGAAGCTCAGCCTCATTACACTCTGAATGCGTAGTTGAAGCCGGATGAATTGCAAGAGATTTTACATCAGCAACATTTGCCAGAAGCGAGAATATCTCCAGATTATCGATAAACTCCTGTGCCTTCTTGGCATCACCCTTTATTTCAAATGTAAAGATTGAACCACCGCCGTTAGGGAAATACTTCTTGTATAGCTCCTGCTGAACCGGATCAGTAGAAATTGAAGGATGATTCACCTTCTCAACAAGTGGATGATTACTAAGATACTGAACAACCTTTAAAGCATTTTCTACATGTCGCTCAACTCTTAGAGACAAGGTTTCAAGTCCCTGGAGGAAGATGAATGCATGAATAGGAGAAAGGGTTGCTCCTGTATCACGAAGAAGTATAGCTCTAATATAAGTTGCAAATGCAGCCGGTGCACAATCCTTTGCAAAGCTTACCCCATGATATGACACATTTGGCTCTGTAATCCATGGATACTTATCAGATGAAGTCCAATCAAACGAACCTGCATCTATTATAACACCACCGATTGTTGTTCCATGTCCACCGATGAACTTGGTAGCTGAATGTACAACAATGTCGGCACCATACTCAATAGGACGAACAAGATATGGCGTTGCAAAGGTATTATCAACAATGAGTGGAATATTGTGAGCATGTGCTATCTTAGCAATTCTCTCAATATCGACCACCTCTGAGTTCGGATTACCAAGAGTCTCAATCAGAATTGCAGTCGTATTATTCTGAATAGCTTTCTCAATTGCAACATAATCAAACGGGTCTACAAACGTTGCTTCTATACCATAATCCGGCAATGTATGAGCCAAAAGATTATAGGTTCCTCCATAAATGTTCTTAGCTGCCACTATATGATTTCCCGCATGAGCAACAGCCTGTATAGCATAGGTTATTGCTGCAGCTCCCGAACCTACGCCAAGTGCTGCGACACCACCTTCGAGTGCTGCTATACGTGCCTCAAAGGTACCCTGAGTAGGATTTGTAAGACGTCCGTATATATTACCGGCATCCCTTAATCCAAATCTGTCAGCTGCATGCTGGCTATTGTGGAATACATATGATGATGTAAGATAAATCGGAACTGCTCTTGCATCGGTAACCGGATCCGGTGTCTCCTGACCAACGTGTAGCTGGAGGGTTTCAAATTTAAGATTTCTTTCTGCTCTAGTCTTCTTAGCCATAATTACACCTCTTTCTGCGAAAATATCGCTATAGATTTTCATAAATTCATATACTGGTTTTTATCGTTATTACAAAGTATAAATGAGTTTTGCAAATATTCTGTTATCTTATGCTGTGTTAAATGCAGTACTGGTCTCCCAGATCTCCCTGCCACTCTAACAGGTCAGCAAGGGTTATTCCATCCACAACCTCATTTATTGCTGAATACAGCTTATCCCATATTCTGACTGTAACACAGTTATTTTTTCTTTCACAATTTATTCCTTCTGAATCAATGCAACTAACAGGAGTCAGTTCTCCCTCCGTCAATCTGAGAATCATACCTACAGTATAATCCTTTGGTTCCTTTTTCAGCACATAGCCTCCCTGAGCGCCTCTTACGCTTCGCACAAAGCCTGCCTTGTTCAATATTGAAATAATTTGTTCAAGATACTTATCAGATATATCCTGCCTCCTGGCAACATCCTTAAGACTTATAGGTTCTCCTGTATTGTGGGTTGCCAAATCCAACATAAGTCTAAGTGCATATCTACCCTTTGTAGATATTTTCATATTATCACCCCTATCCAATTCCGAGTTACATAGTATGAATTATATAGATTTAACATAGGTTTGTCAACCACCTGAACCACTAATTGGCAAATAAAGGTGTTGAAAGATACCTGTCTCCTGAATCCGGCAGAAGAACAACGATATTCTTGCCCTTATTCTCAGGTCTGACTGCAAGAATGCTTGCTGCCTTAAGAGCTGCACCTGAAGATATACCAACCAAAATGCCCTCGCTTACCGCAAAGGCCTTGCCTTCTGCGAAAGCATCATCATTCTCAATTGCTATTACCTCATCATAAATCTCAGTATTCAATACTGCCGGAACAAATCCCGCTCCTATACCCTGAATCTTATGGGCACCTGCTGTTCCTTTTGAGAGAACAGGGCTGGAAGCCGGCTCAACTGCTACAATCTTAACTGCCGGATTCTTCTCCTTTAGATATTCTCCAACACCTGTTACTGTTCCACCAGTTCCAACACCTGATACGAAAATATCCACCTTACCATCTGTCTGCTCCCAAATTTCAGGACCGGTTGTCGCCTTATGAATCTCCGGATTAGCAGGATTGTCAAACTGTCCAAGTATCACAGCTCCCGGAATAGATTCCTTAAGCTCCTCAGCCTTGGCAATGGCACCCTTCATACCTTTGGCTCCCTCCGTGAGAACTATCTCTGCTCCATATGCCTTCAAGAGATTCCTTCTCTCCACACTCATGGTATCCGGCAAGGTAAGAATTGCTCTATAGCCCTTTGCAGCAGCAACTGCAGCAAGACCGATTCCGGTATTACCAGATGTTGGCTCTATAATAGTTGCACCCTCCTTAATGATTCCCTTCTTCTCCGCATCCTCAATCATACTGAGAGCAACTCTATCCTTAACCGAACCGGCAGGATTAAAATACTCCAGCTTTGCGAGAATTGTTGCGTTTGTAGCACCGGCATGCTCCGCATATCTGCTTACCTTTAACAATGGCGTGTTTCCGATTAGCTCCAATGAACTTTCAATTATCTTACTCATTTTTCACCCTCCAATTTCGTTATAATCCTTTTTCCTACTGTTTCCATAGGAATTGTATGAATAGATAATATACTACTCACCAATAAATGTCAATATCTAAATTGTAAAATTTCAGTTAAAATTGTTAACTTAGTTTAATTTATAAGTTGACATCAATATATCTTTTATGTAATATATCAATGTTCTTATGGACTTTGAACAAAATTACATGGTGTCGTTATGACATCTGAAATCTTACACATCTGAATGTGAGAAAGGACAAAAATATGCTGGTTTATGTTATTATCTACGTATTGTTATTATTATTGATTGGTATCCTGGATGCCCGAAAGGTTAAAAGCTTTAATGATTTTGCTGTCGCAGGCAAGAAGCAGTCTCAGATCTTTGTCACATTATCACTGCTCGCCACCATAATAGGTGCCTCTGCCACCATTGGTGTTATGGGACGGGTCACAAGCCTTGGTTTTCCTGCCTTCTGGTGGTTGGGTGTCGGCTCTATAGGACTTTTTCTTCAGGCTTTTCTACTATCTGAACGGGTAAGGGAGTTGGATGCAAATACTGTACCGGATCTTGTGGCAAAGCTTATGGGTAGAATTCCTTCAGCCATCGTCGCAATTATTATTATCATTGCATGGCCTGGAATTGTAGCGTCACAGATACTTGCCATGTCTTCAATTCTCGCTCTGGTAACAGGAAGAGAAAACAATAAAACACTCATGCTTATAGTCGCAATAATTGTTATTGTATATACTACGATAGGTGGACAGCTTTCGGTTATCAAAACCGACGCACTCCAATTCATAATAATAGGAACAGCATTTATCGCCACTTTTATATATCTTTTCTTCTTCGGAAGCGGAGACAGCCGGGCAGTACTTTCAGAGGTTGAGCTTCTTAATGACGGCTACGGTGTTAAGGAGCTTATCATACAGCTGTTCATCGTAGGCGGAACCTATCTCCTGGGACCTGATGTAATATCGAGAAACCTTGTATCAAAGGATGGAAAAACCGCTAAGCGCTCGGCTATAATAGCAGCTACAGCCCTTATTTTTTTCAGTATAATTGTAGTACTAATCGGAATGTATATCATTGCAAGCTATGATGAAATAGGTTCTGCAAATCCGCTTATCTATGTCATTAAAAATGTACTGCCAATGCCGGTAGGTGTATTACTTGCAATAGGTCTTCTCTCAACCCTGCTCTCATCTGCCGATACCTGCCTTGTAAACATCTCATCCATTATTGAAAATGATGTATTACACAAAAACAGAGTATGGACATTAAGATTATGGGCTGTATTAATAGGGGGCATTGCTGTTGTAATTGCATTTTTTAAAGGAGACATCATCACAATGCTTACAGGTGCCTACTCCGTATATGCACCGGGAATTGTTTGCCCGCTTTTTATAGCAATTATGTCACACAAGACCAGAAAGCTTAATATTCCATTGTGGATACTTGCTATTCTTGCAGGTGGAATATGTGGTGCAATAAACACTTACATCTTCCCTAAGCTTATCTACCTCCCTATTACAGGAATGGGATTGTCACTGATATTTAGCTTGTTATCTCTTTTGTT
>JBJENB010000039.1:0-10335 GCA_051879975.1 Wujia sp. | reverse complement strand
TAATAAGAATAATGTGTTCTCATACAGTATATTGCTTATTAGTTCTAAGAACCAGTATATGTTTAAGCTTAGTTCAAGAGATAAGAGAGAAATGATGCAGTTTAAGGATCAGGTTCTTCAGATTGCTAAGTCACTTGTTGAGACAGGAGAAATTTATGTAGCCCAGGAGGGCGCAAGAAAGAATATAGGTCTTTCATTCCTTCTTCGCTCAAATGAAAATGGCTATCTGTCAATCGGCAAAATGGACAAATAAATATTGCTTCGGGGTGTGGTGAAATTCCCTACCGGCGGTGAGTGCTTACGCATAAGCCCGCGAGCCTTTGGGCATGATTTGGTGTGATTCCAAAGCCGACAGTAAAGTCTGGATGGTAGAAGTATTGTGATTAGATGATTTGTGACTCTGGTTACTATGTGAAACGGGCACCCTGAATGTTGGGTGCCCGTTTATTTCATAGAATTAGGATTATTGGTTGGTGGAATATATGGATAATATGGAATATGATGAAAAATATATGTTAAGAGCAATTGAGCTTGCCAAAAAAGGTGCAGGAGCAGTAAATCCCAATCCCTTGGTGGGTGCAGTTATTGTAAAAAATGGTAGAATTATCGGTGAGGGCTATCATGCACGTTATGGAGAGCTTCACGCAGAGAGGGCTGCCTTCTCCAAGCTTACGGAATCTGCTGAAGGGGCAGAAATGTATGTTACCCTGGAACCATGCTGTCATTTTGGTAAGCAGCCTCCGTGTACCCATGCAATAGTGGAGCATAAAATAAAAAGGGTATATGTGGGATCCGATGACCCCAATGATAAGGTAGCAGGAAAGGGCATAGCGTATCTTCGCGAAAATGGAATAGAGGTAGTAACTAGTGTAATGAAAAAGGAATGCGATGCTTTGAATAATGTGTTCTTTCATTATATTACGCACAAGACCCCTTATGTTGTGATGAAGTATGCCATGACAATGGATGGCAAGATAGCCTGTTATACTGGAAATAGTAAGTGGATAACAGGTGATAAGGCCAGAGAGCATACCCAGTATTCAAGAAATCTATACACAGGAATAATGGTTGGAGTAGGTACTGTGCTTGCTGATAATCCCATGCTTACCTGCAGATTGCCGGGGGGAAGAAATCCTGTAAGAATCGTCTGTGATACGAATTTGAGACTTCCTGAAGACTGTAACCTTGCAAACACACTGGATGCTGCAAGAACAATCATTGCATTAGGAACAGATACATTTGCTGATGATAATAATCGGGAGAAGATAGACAGGCTTAAGAAAAAAGGAGTAGAGTTTTTGCCGGTTCATGAGAAGGCAGGACATATAGATTTAAATGAGCTGATGATAAAGCTGGGAGAAATTGAAATTGATGGAATTCTCTTGGAGGGAGGAGGCATACTTAATTATAGTATGATTTCTCAGGGATTCGTTCATGAGGTTCATGCCTATGTTGCTCCTAAAATATTTGGTGGTGCTGTATCTCCCACACCTGTTTCGGGTGCAGGAGTAGAATCTCCTGATATGGCATACTGGTTTAAGCTTGACAATATTGAACAGATAGGTGAAGATGTGTTGATGACCTATAAGAAAAAGTAAGGAGGACTGTAATAATGTTCACCGGAATCATTGAAGAAATAGGAGAAATAAAGAATGTCAGAAGAGGTACAAAGTCGGCGGAGCTAACCATATGCGGAAAAGTGGTTACCAAGGACTCCAAGGTTGGTGACAGCATAGCCGTTAATGGAGTTTGCCTTACGGCAACCTCCATAAGTGGTGATACATTTACTGCTGATGTTATGGCTGAAAGCATGAGAAGAACCTCCCTGGGCGACTTAAAGTCGGGAAGCAAGGTTAATCTGGAACGGGCAATGGCTGCAAATGGCAGATTTGGGGGTCATATAGTTTCGGGACATATTGATGGAACCGGCACGATAATCAAGCTTGAAAGAGAGGACAATGCAGTATGGGTTACTATTTCAGCGAATAGAGGTATACTAAATTATGTGATAGAAAAAGGCTCTGTTGCAATTGATGGAATTAGTCTTACTGTTGCATATGTTGATGACGTTTGTTTTAAGGTGTCAATTATTCCACATACAGCTGCAGAAACTACCCTGTTGCTGAAAAAACAGGGAGATATGGTGAATCTGGAAAATGATGTAATTGGAAAATATGTTGAAAAGCTTCTAAAAATAGATGACAGAGAAAAAAGAAAGGACAATAGTGAATCCAAATTAAATGCTTCGTTTTTGATGGAGCATGGTTTCATGTAGGTATAGGAGGTAAATATGGCACAGTTTAATTCAATAGAAGAGATATTAGATGAGCTTCGCAATGGAAGATGTGTCGTGATTCTTGACGATGAGAATCGTGAGAATGAGGGAGATGTTATCTGTGCGGCAGAGTTTGCTACCACAGAAAATGTAAACTTTATGGCGAGCTATGCCAAGGGACTTATATGTATGCCTATGGCACCTGAGTACACGGACAAGCTACATTTGCCACAGATGTGCATCACAAACACGGATAATCATTGTACAGCCTTTTCGGTGTCTGTGGATCATGTGAGTACGACTACAGGCATTTCGGCTTATGAAAGAGGTATCACTGCCAGAAAATTTGTTGAGGATGGTGCAAAGCCGGAGGACTTCAGACGTCCGGGACATATGTTTCCTTTGGAGGCGAGACCGGGTGGAGTAATTGAAAGACCGGGTCATACGGAGGGAACAGTGGATCTTTGCAGACTAGCCGGTTTAAAGCCTGTGGGACTTTGCTGTGAAATAATGAGAGAGGACGGCAATATGGCAAGACTGGATGACCTTGTTGCCTTTGCCGAAAAGCATGGTTTGAAGATTTCCACCATTGAGAAGCTGATACAATACAGAAAAGAGCATGAGGTGTTTGTTGAATGTGTTGCCAAGGCGAAAATGCCTACCCGATATGGAGAGTTTACAATACATGGATATGTCAATAAACTAAATGGTGAGCATCACGTTGCACTGGTAAAGGGAGATATAACAGATGGCAAGCCGGTACTGTGCAGAGTTCACTCCGAGTGTCTTACCGGAGATGCCTTAGGCTCAGCAAGGTGCGACTGTGGACAGCAGTATGACGCGGCCATGAAGATGATTGCCAAGGAGGGCAGAGGTGTTCTTCTGTATATGAGGCAGGAGGGCAGGGGCATAGGTCTGATTAACAAGATAAGAGCCTATGAGCTTCAGGATAAGGGCAGGGATACCGTTCAGGCTAATCTTGAGCTGGGATTTCCCGAGGATGCCAGAGATTATACAATTGGAACACAAATACTCGTTGATTTGGGAATAAGACAGCTCAGACTTATGACCAATAACCCACTTAAGGTTTATGGCTTATCCGGTTATAATCTTGAAATCGTGGAGAGGGTTCCGATTCAGATGGAGCCGGGTATATATGATAAGTTTTATTTAAAGACTAAGAGGGATAAGATGGGTCACATTCTGGATAATGTAGACTAAGGTGTACTTTAGAGTATATAATAAAATATTTTAATAAAAAATAGGAGGATTATATTTTATGAACATTTTAGAAGGGAAATTAGTAGCAGAGGGTTTAAAGATTGGAATTGTTGCAGCAAGGTTTAATGAGTTTATTGTATCTAAGCTTATTGCCGGTGCTAAGGATGGACTTATCAGGCATAATGTTAAGGAGGAGGATATCACTCTTGCATGGGTACCGGGCGCCTTTGAAATTCCTGTTGTTGCCAAGAAGATGGCAAAGTCAGGTAAGTACGATGCGATTATCTGTCTTGGAACGGTAATCAGAGGAGCGACAAGTCATTATGATTATGTTTGCAATGAGGTATCCAAGGGAATCGCTGCCGTTTCCATGGAGACAGAAATTCCTGTAATGTTCGGCATAGTAACCACTGAAAATATTGAGCAGGCAATTGAGAGAGCAGGTACAAAGGCAGGTAACAAGGGCTATGACTGTGCTCTCGGTGCAATAGAGATGATTAATCTTATGAAGGGTATGTAAGCAAAGCTTGCTTAAATGGTAGTATATAGGTATGGTTAAGACATCAGATAGAAAAATGCTGTTCTTCGACATTGATGGAACATTAATTACTGATGATGCAGATAAAATATTTCCTGACAGTGCCAAGGAGGCAATAAGGCTTGCCCGTGAAAATGGACATCTGGCATTTATCAATTCCGGACGAGTGTTTGTGAATATTGAGGAAAGTATCAGAGCTGTGGGCTTTGACGGATATGTGTGTGGCTGTGGCACCAATATATATTACAATGGGGAGGAATTGCTACACAATGAGCTTACACATGAAAAATGTATGGAGATAGCCCTTAAATGCAGAGAGATGGGATTGATGGCTATCTTTGAACATAAAAGCCTTACAGCCTATGACAGGGAGGTTAAGGGAGAAGCCCATAGAGAGATTCTGGAGTATTTTAAAAATATGAAGAAGAAGCTGGTGGATAATATCTGTTCTGAGGAATTTATATTTGACAAATTCACTGCATGGTATGAGGATGGCAATTCCAGAGTCGAGGAATTCAGACAGTATATTAGTCAGGATTTTGAATGTATTGACAGAGAGGGCAATTTTTTCGAGTTGGTACCAAGGGGATATTCAAAGGCAACAGGCATAGGTTTCCTTTCGACCAGACTTAATATTCCACTTGACAATATATTCGTATTTGGCGATAGTAATAATGATTTGGAAATGCTAAAATATGTTCCGAACAGCATTGCCATGGGAGTATGTACCCCGGAGGTGGAAGAAGCATCATCCTATAAAACAGACAAGGTAACGAATGATGGAATATACAAAGCACTGAAACATTTTGGAGTAATATAATGAATGAAAAAAAGCTAAAACAACTCAATATTCTCGTCAAGATGATAGTTACAGCGGGGGTAATAGTTGCCGGTCTGTTCGTGTTTGTGTTTGCTCCTGACAATGACAACAGGATTAATAATGATAGCCTGAAGGATTACAGTAGTGACTGGGTTTTGAAACAATATAGGGATACCAATGATGTAATAATTAATTTGCCGGAAAATGTGAAGGCTGATTCCGGAGAGATAATTCTTATCATGAAACGAGTACCGAATGAGGTAAACAGCTCTACTGTCTTAATGTTCAAAACCAATTTTCAAAACGTTATAGTAATGATTGGAGACAGACAAGTATACTCTAATGGTGTATTAAATAATCAGAAGTTAATGAAAAATATTGTACCCTGCTATAATATCGTGGATATAGGTTCTGCTAAAGTCGGGGATATAATAAGTATATATTTGGTATCCGGATACAAAAATTTTGGTGGTAAGCTTCCGGAGATTTATTATGGAACAAGGGGAGATGCCATAACCGGAATATTCAGACACAATGGAGTTGGATTTGTATGTGCCCTAATATTACTTGTCATAACCATAATCCTTAGTATCTCACTTATGTTTATGAAAAATGTCAATGTGGATAAGCGTAGGGCAGGATATGGTTTTGGCTTCCTATTGTCGGCAGGTATTTGGGCATTACTAAGCAGTCCTATTATGCAGCTTATCACCAGCAACACCTTCGGCGTATACATGACAGGTATGGTGCTGCTTTTGCTTCTCCCTGTACTATATATTATGTATGAGAGATGCTTTGCGGTAAAGAGAAGATATGCGAAAATATTTGAGGGATTGTTGTATCTGTTTTCTGTAAACTTTTTGACGGGAATCATATTTCAGCTTTTTGGTGTGTGTGACTTTGCAACCTACATGATTTTCACTAAGATACTGATATGCGTAGGTTTGGTGCTATTGTCAGTTATAATGTATCTGGCAGCAGATACATTTTCGGATAAGACAATTTATAGTAATCTGTGGGTAAATATTCTGCTGACCGTTTCATGTCTGCTTGAGGGCTTATTATCATTTTTTGATTTCTACAGTCCTTATGACGGAGTTGTGTTAGAAACAGGATTACTTGTATTTATGGTTTTGATGGTAATTGCCATAGAAAAGAGTGTTCTGGCGGAGATGAATAAAGAGAGACAAACGGCTGCAACCGGTGTAGAAATGGAGAAAAATGTCCTGCTTAACAGAATCAATACGAGGGCAATCTATGCTTCTCTTAATCAGGTAATAAATGACTTGAAGCCAATTGACAAGACTGAAAGCAGATTCGTATACGATACCTCCATGTACCTTAAACATAACCTGGATACCATTGTCAATAGGGGAATGGTGCCCTTTGAAACAGAATTGGAATATATTAGGGCATATTTAGGCATGATGGGAAGACAGCATGATTCTCTGGAAATCGTTATAGAGGATAAGGTTGTTCAGTTTGATGTACCATATAATAGTATAGAACCTTTGGTGGAGAATGCAGTAATAAATGGTGCTCTAAGAGCTGTATCAGGTGGAAAGCTCGTTGTCAGAAGCTATGAGAGATTGGATTGCTTTGCCATTCAGATTGTGGATAATGGACCGGGAATCGGACCGGATAAAAGGTTTTCCGGTAAGGAAGGCTATAAGGATATAAAGCACAGGCTGAAGAATATGTGTGGAGCAGGTGTAGAGATAAAGACAAAACCGGAAAAGGGTACAATCATAACAGTGAAGGTCCCTAAGGAAGGATATATAATAAAGGAGTAATGAGATGACTTTTGCTGAACAAATTTTTTATGCAATGTTTAAACCATCTAAGTATAAGGAATTGATAGAGCTTAGAAAAGGGAAGAGTGTTAAATTTATTATTATACTTATGCTCGTTTTGGGTATTGCAACCTATGCCGTGCCTGTCAGTGCCTTTGTAGCGGGCTTTGGTGGATTTGAAAAGCTATTTAAACAGAGAATAGGTAATATTGAATATTCCAATGGCGAGCTAAAGGATGACAGAAAGTTTGATATCTCGTTTCAGGGTGTTTATTTTATTATTGACACAAGTGAGAATGAGGTATCACCTGAAAAATTTACAAAGGATGGAATAACTATATCCTTTGGTAAGAAAATGCTTAAAATGACTATGGTAAGTGGCAGTACTAAGGTAGATTATCAGAAAATCAATTATTGGGGGGTTCTTCCTGAGGGCTTGAACAACGAAGCACTATGTGACTTTATCCCCGCCATATACATTTATTTTGTTTTTGCATTTATAATTGTATGTATCGGATTCTTTATAAAGTATTCAATTTTTGCACTTGTGCTTGGATTGGCAGTCAATTCCATGAGTAAAAAGCTTGAGATAGACATATCCTTTGGTCAGTGCTTTATGATGTGTATGTATGGTCAGACTTTAGGAATGATACTGTCAAATTTCAATTCCGCTCTGAGCTTTCTGCCTGAGCTTCTGGTTAGTGCGGTTGCGGTAATTATTTCACTAAATATGATAACAAGTGCATTAGTTTCTATGAAGCACCCAACCAATGAATGATGATATTTCGCTATCAGACATTCGGCTCATGGTACTGTTGGTAAAACGTTCATCAAATGTCACCTCTTCTGATATATAATCAGGAGGGGTAAATTTGTTTGCAGCTTCTTCATTCGGAAATTCCACCTCACCCATTATGAGTCCTTCAAAGGAACCTTTAAAGATATCTAATTCCAGTTTAAGGTTATCCTCAAGGGGAATGATATATCTGTCCTTGGCAATAATATTTCCTTCTGCTTTTTTAAGTACAGACTCATAACCTTCCTTGTCTAATTCGATTTCATATTCCTGGCGAACCATCATTCCTCCGGATTTAATTGTAAGAATGTATTTTGGGGCAATTTCTTTGCGCTCCTGTTTTTTACGAACTCTTATTACAGGATGTGTTGTGATATATGCTTGTTCCATAGAATAACTGGTATAATCATTAAGTTGAAAAGGAATTTTTTTTAATAAATACTTTCTTTCAATTTCCATTATTATTACCTCGTTTCAATTATATGATACTTTTCCGTGCAACCGGAGAAGGTTGAAAGTTCTTGAAGATTTATTAGATATATTATATACTAAGTGCATGTTTATTGAAACACAAATTTGAAGTTCTGAACGATAGGAGGAATAAGATGAGTGAAGTAAATATATTCTTTGCTACAGGCTATGAGGAGGTTGAAGCTTTAACGGTTGTGGATATTCTTAGACGTGCAGGGCTTGAGACAGATATGGTTTCTGTGACCGGACAGCTTGAGGTTACAAGCTCTCATGGTGTTACTGTAAAGATGGACAAGCTATTTGAGGATGTTGATGAAAACGCCAGAATGCTTGTTTTACCGGGAGGCATTCCGGGAACACCTAATCTTAAGGCACATCATGGATTAAGAGAGTTAATCAACAGCTTTGCAAAGGATGGTAAGTATCTTGCAGCAATTTGTGCGGCTCCTACGGTATATGGCGAGATGGGACTTCTGAATGGCAGAAGGGCAACCTGTTATCCCGGAATGGAGGATGGACTTGTTGGTGCAACAACACTTACTGACCCTGTTGTGGTAGACGGAAATTTTATTACCAGTAGAGGACTTGGAACTGCAATTGATTTTGCTTTGAGATTAGTTGCAATTCTTAAGGATGAAGGAACAGCTAAGGATTTAGCGAGTAAAATAGTATATACAGTTTAATCTGCATATGGGGAGATAGAAGTGTATAATATTAAGGTTAAAGATATTGTTAAAGCCACCGGTGGCAGGCTGCTATGTGGCGATGAAAATGTTGAAATAAATGATGTGTGCACAAATTCTAAGTTGATTAAGCCGGGAGATTTATTTGTACCTATTATAGGTGCAAAGGTTGATGCACATCGTTTCATAGAAAGTGCTTTGGAAGTAGGTGCGGCAACGCTGACATCGCATCATAGTGGTTTGGTTCTTGCTGACAAGCCTTATATTCAGGTACACGATACACAGAAGGCATTGCAGGATATTGCAAGGTATATTCGTAAGGATATTCATATTCCTATGATTGGTGTGACCGGAAGTGTAGGTAAGACTACTACAAGGGAAATGATAGCCACAGCTCTGGGTCAAAACATAAGGGTATTTCAGACTGAGGGGAATAAAAATTCCCAGATAGGTGTACCTATTACCATTTCCCAGATTGATCCTAAGGCTGAAATGGCAGTTCTGGAGATGGGGATGAGTAACTATGGTCAGATGGCAATCCTTTCTGATCTGGTTAAGCCGGATATCTGTGTAATAACTGTTATTGGAGTGGCACATATCGAATATCTCAAGACAAGAGAAAATATCCGAAATGAAAAGCTTTCCATAGTAAACAGTATGAACCGAAATGGCATCCTTTTCTTAAATGGCGATGATGAGATGTTAGCCGAAATAAAGGATAAAACCGGTGTGAAAACTGTGTGCTATGGCACCAAGGAATGGTGTGAATATCGTGCTGAGAATATTCATATGGAGAATTATAAGATTGCCTATGATTATGTACATGGTGACAAGAGGGTACCTGTGTTACTAAATGCATTAGGAAAGCATAATGTTGGCAATTCATTAGTAGGGATGGCTATTTCTGACTATATGGGACTTGATTTAGAGAAGGCAGCAGCAGGCTTTGCTACCTTTGAGGGATTAAGACAGAAGCTAATTGAGGTACCTGGAAAATACACAATTATTGATGATACTTATAATGCCAGCCCGGATTCAATGAAAGCAAGTATAGATGTACTGTCTGATTTGGAGGCAAAGGGCAAAAAGATTGCTGTACTCGGAGATATGTTTGAGCTAGGTGAAGACAGTGAATTGTATCACTACGAGGTGGGAAAATACCTGGCAGATAAAAATATCGATGAGTTGGTAGTTGTGGGAGAATTATCACAGCATATTATGAAGGCCGTTAAAGATACAAACTCCCCAATAAGGTGTTTTTCGTTTAAGGATAACGGAGAGGTAACACTGTATCTTCTCTCTGTTATGAGCTCTGACGATATTGTACTCATAAAGGGCTCAAATGGTATGAATTTAAGCAGTATTGTAAGCAATATGAGAGGCTGATGAATCATATATCCCTTCTGGAATTTTCGGAAGGGATATATTTGTGTTTTCAATTGGTTGAGCAGGTATTCACAAAAACTCTTAGTAAATCAATTGTTGATGAACAGTATAAAACGAACAAAAAATAGTATATTTTTTGTTGAAAAATGTGTTGACAATACAATACCATAGTGATATTATAAACAAGCTGTCGCGAAAAACGACAAACAGGAGCAAAAAATGCTTCAAGAAAATCAAAAAAGTTGTTGACAAGGACAACCCAGTATGATATATTTAGTAGGCTGTCGCGAAAAAAGTGACAGACAAAAAACAAGAACCTTTGACAAGTTAATAACATGTTAACCCTGAAAAT
>JBJENB010000038.1:0-10339 GCA_051879975.1 Wujia sp. | reverse complement strand
AAGTATCAGCTCTATCTCAGCAAGTATTGTAGGCTCACCCAGAATATCAATATCACATTGCATGAACTGGCGATATCTTCCACGCTGTGGTCTGTCTGCTCTCCACACGTTGCCCATCTGAAGTGCCTTAAACGGACTCGGCAAATCATTTGCGTTATTTGAATAATATCTTGAAAGAGGAAGTGTGAGGTCATATCTTAAGCCTCCGTCTACAAGCTCGCTTCCATCACCTGCATTTGCAAGTGCACTTTCAAGCTTCTCGCCCCTCTTTAATATCTTAAATATAAGCTTCTCATTCTCACCACCCTGCTTACTGCTAAGGTTTTCAATATGCTCTACACAAGGGGTCTCAACCGAATTGAAGCCAAAGGTCTTATAGGTTTCCTTTATAAGTCCTATACAATAATCTCTAATCGCCATCTCCTTAGGCAAAATGTCCTTCATTCCCGTGACAGGCTTTTTCTTCATCGCCATCTATCTATCCTCCATGATTTATGTTAACTATAAATATGTTTCTAACTCATTATCTTTTTATATCACTATCTTTGCCGACCGTTGCAAGCTCCAGCTCATAAGGCAGTGCACCACCCTGAATATACATTGCAAGGTCCTGCGCCTCCTCCATGCTCCCAAGATTGTTAATCACACAGACTCCCTCTGTGATGGCATTTGTTACTGTTGGGGCACTGACAACCTCTCCATCATATACAATGGCTATCGTGTTGCCAATATTGGCCTCTGTAGCCTCGGCAAATTTGTCCTTGCCATCCTTGGTCATCTTAATTTGAACCACATAATCTGCTCTAAAATTCGACTCATCCAGCGCAGCTGTCGCATAGGCTATATCTCCATTGGTGATGACAACCCTCTCATTCTCCTCACCATAATGCTCTATCATCTGAAGCTCTCCTCTGGAGGTAAGTCTCTCGTATATTTCATCTTCTATATCTGAATTTAAATCAGGGATGTATATCCTTATAGTTGTATTATCCTCGCCCGCTTTAATCTCCGCTTTGTCGGTATAATTCAATGCTCTTTCATTAAGAATCCGAGTAATCTGCTTCATCTCATCATCAGATATGCTTTCCTCTGAGCAAATTTTATAGATTCTGACAGTCTTGTCAGTCTTGTCAGTTTTATCCTTATCATCAGCGCTATCACCACAGCCCACTATGACAAGTGACAGACAGAGGGAAAATACCAGCAGTAAAATCAGCTTAAACTTTTTCACGCCAAATCCATCCCCCTTCGCTTTCTTTCAAGCATCTCATCAAATCTGTCTATATAATCATCAACCGATTTACAGTTTTCTATTCTCTCTACGCGATTCTCACTGTGAAAGGTAAGCTTGGTGGATGCCCCTGCACCCGCCGCTATTATATCAGTTAGCTCCTCCATAATCAACACATTATACAGGCATTCCCTGCCCTTCACGGCATACCCCACATTTTCAAGGTTGCCACCGATATTCTTCTGCCTGTATAGATAATATGGTTCCATGGAAAGCTTTTCCGCCACATCTGAAACGAGATTGAGCATCCCATCCATATCCCTGTTAATTGTATCGCTAAATTCACTCATCTGCTGCCTGAGATTTGCCGCTCTCTTGATTGCCAGCGAGTGAACGGTTAAGCTCTCCGGCTTAAGCTTGGATATTCTGTCCAAGGTATATCTCATACTGTCAAGATTTTCTCCCGGCAGTCCTGCGATGAGATCCATATTTATATTGTCAAAGCCACATTCCCTTGCAAGCCTGAATGCCTCCTCCGCCTGTGCTGAAGTATGGGCCCTTCCTATGGCACTCAGGGTTTCATCATTCATGGTCTGGGGATTGATGCTGATTCTCGTAACGCCATTTTTCCTCATAACCTCAAGCTTCTCACGGGTTATGCTGTCCGGTCTTCCCGCCTCCACGGTAAATTCTCTTATCCGACTGCTTCTATCCGTAGCCACACCCGAGGTCACACTGCCATTTGAAGCGATATGGAAAACCTTATTTACATGAGATAGCAAATCATCCAACAAAATGTGGTCAATGGAGGTTGGCGTTCCTCCTCCCACGTAAATGGCGACCAGATTTTTATGCTTATAAATATCAGCAATAAAGCTTAACTCTTCCTTGAGCTTTTCCACATATAAAGCAGCCTTATCCTTATACACGGCTATGGGATAAGACGTAAATGAACAGTAGAGACACCTGCTTGGGCAAAAGGGTATGCCAAAATACAGACAATAATCATGATCCAAATCAAAGGCTTTGGTAAGCTCCAGTTCCCTTTCCGCAACTCTGGTTCCAAGGATTGCTTTTCTCTCCGACACAGCATAGGTTTCCATATAATTGGTCACAGCCTCTTCATAAGTAGCACCACGTTTAAGCTGTGCCATGGCAATCTTGGTCGGTCGAACCCCCGTCAGGTCACCCCATGGAAGCGTTTTGCCGGTCAACTCACAGAGCAGCTGATAGGAAGCCATCTTAAAGATGTTTCTGAATACATCCTTATCCCGGTAATCTCCTGTAAGCTCCTTACTTCCCAGCACATAGGGTCCATCAACATTTTTATATGCAGAAGCCTCATCACCCTTTAGAATTGTCAGCTTGGTTGTCTCGCAACCATAATCAATTCTAAATACAAAATCTAACCCTGCCTTATCCTCTGCTCTCTCTTCAATTTTCTCAACTATTTTAACTCCCGGATAAAATGCCATAATCATGGCACGTATATCATTATTATATATCTGGGAATTCTGAATCAAGTAAACCATATATCTATCCAAACAATCAGCTATTTAAATCAAATCTAATGCCGCTTCGAACTTCAGTGTTTTTTAAATTAGAAATAAGGATTTTGCTCCTTCTCCCTCTTGATATTTGTTCTGCTGTCGTGACCCGGATAAACGGTTACATCCTCCGGAAGTGTCAACAGCTTCTTCTCAATATTCTCAATTAGTGCCTGTCCGTCTCCTGTAGGGAAATCGGAACGTCCTATGCTTGAGCAAAACAACGTATCACCTGAAAAAAGCAGCTTCTCCTCCGGGAAATAATAGCACATTCCGCCCTTAGTATGTCCCGGAACATGAATACATTTTATATTTGTTCCCAACAAGCTTATGGTGTCACCATCCTCCATAAGCTTGTCCGCAGACGAAGAAATAGAAATGCCAAACATCTCTGACAGGTTAAGCTCCGGTCTTCTGAGCACGTCCTCCTCATCCTTACCTATATAAACCTGAATATCCGGATACTGCTTCTTAATCTGCTCCAAAGCTCCAATGTGGTCAAAATGTCCGTGTGTAAGCAAAACTGCTATCGGCTTAAGCTTCTGATTTGCATACATATTGATCAGGTAATCTGCTCTTGCTGCAGGATCAACTATAATTGCCTCTCTGGTTTCCGTGTTTGCGACTGTATAACAATTTGTCGCCATTGAACCTAACACATTGGTTATCGTAATTATATTAGCCATAAAACCTCCTAACCGGCCGTTCTCTCAATATCGATTATTCCCTCGATTCCTCTAATCTTAGCAATAATCTTATTCAACTGCTCCTTTGATCTAATCTCAAACTTTAACGAAATAGTGGCTTTCCCCTGCTTGCTGGTGCGAACATTCATACCGGTAAGATTTATATTTGCCTCATTAAATATCTTGGATAACTCGAAGATTAATCCCTTACTGTCTAAGGCATAAATAAGTATCTCCGTACTGTACAGATTCGTATTCTGAACTACTCCCTCAGCCCAATCTGCTTCAATAAGTCTCTGTCTGTCCATTTCGTTCATGCACAGAATATTGACACAATCGGTTCTATGGATAGAAATACCTCTGCCTCTGGTAATGTATCCGACGATTTCATCTCCCGGAACCGGTGCACAGCACTTTGAAAATCTTACTGCCACATCATCCATTCCCTGCACAAGAATACCGCCCTTGGAATTCCCACTTCCACGTCCCGGCGTATTAATCTTCTCAACAATCTGATCCTCTGTAACCTTGCTTGCCTCGACCTTGTTAAATTCCTCAAGAAGACGATTGACAACCTGTCCCTCCTTAAGTCCGCCATGACCTATGGACGCAAGCACGGCATCCCAGGTAGCAAAGTTATATTTCTTCATGACCTTATCCATAAATTCCGGCTTCAATATATCTGACATGACTATATTCTTACCCTTACAGTAATTGGCCATGGCATCCTTGCCCCTTTGGATATTGTCCTCTTTATTCTCTATTCTAAACCACTGATTTATCTTCGTTTTTGCCTGAGTACTCTTTACACTCTTCAACCAGTCACGACTTGGGCCCTTAGAGTTTTGAGATGTAATAATCTCTACACGGTCACCATTGTGAAGCTCCGTCTCAATAGGCACCTGTCTTCCGTTTACTCTGGCACCAATCATCTTGTTACCCACTGCCGTGTGTATACTGTAGGCAAAATCCACCGTCGTAGAACCCTTAGGAAGACTCTTTACATCTCCGGCAGGTGTAAAACAGTAAACCTGATCCGAGAATAAATCCAAATCAGTTTTCACATTGCTTATAAACTCCTTGTTATCAGCGGTATCCGTCTGCCACTCCAGAATCTGTCGGAGCCAGCTCATCTTCTGCTCCTCGTTATTCTTGCCTGCAGTACCACCTTCCTTGTATTTCCAGTGAGCTGCAATACCGTATTCAGCTGTCTTGTGCATCTCAAAGGTTCTTATCTGAATCTCAAAGGGCTTACCATTCGGACCAATTAATGTGGTATGAAGCGACTGATACATATTCTGCTTCGGCATGGCAATATAATCCTTGAAACGTCCCGGAATAGGCTTATATTTTTCATGAATAATGCCCAATGCGGCATAGCAGTCTCTGACGGTTTCAACCTTTATTCTTATTGCATGAATATCATATATCTGATCCAAGGTCTTGTTCTGTGTAATCATTTTCTTGTAAATGCTGAATAAATGCTTTACTCTTCCGTCAACCTCACACTTAATTCCGCTTTCCTCCATATAGCCACGAACCTCATCAACCATATGGTGAATATACTCTTCTCCCGCAGAAAGTCTGGTGGAAATTTCCTCCTTAAGCGACTTATACACATCAGGATAGAGATATTTCATTGATAAATCATCCAGTTCAATCTTAATCTTAGATATACCCAGTCTGTGTGCTATCGGCGCATAGATATCCATAGTCTCCCTTGACTTCTCTATCTGCTTTGGTGGTGACTGATATTGCATGGTTCGAAGATTATGAAGTCTGTCCGCCAGCTTAATAAGAATGACTCGGATATCCTTCGCCATGGCAAGAAACATCTTACGAAGATTTTCAGCCTGGATTTCAATTTTATCCTGAGAGAGATCCAACTGTGTAAGCTTTGTAACACCATCTACCAGAAGAGCGATCTCCGGCGAAAATTCATTGGCTATCTCCTCAGAGGTCATAATCGTATCCTCAACCACATCATGAAGAATTCCCGCTACAATTGTCTCCTTGTCAAGCTCAAGCTCTGCCAAAATTATAGCCACACATAAAGGGTGGATAATATATGGTTCACCGGACTTACGCTTTTGGTCCTTATGAGCCTCATAAGCAACTTTATATGCCTTTTCAATCATCGATAAATCTGATGATGGATGATACTTGAGGAGTGTTTCCTTAAGCTTCTCATACAATTCCTCCGGTGGAGTAAAATCCTCCGGCTTTGATATTTCTTTAAATACTTCAGACACATTAATCACTTCTTTCCGTCGCAATGTATTCATTACCCACCAACGGGTAAACTAAGCTAATATCTTTCCAGACATTATTCTCCGTCAAACTGAACTACTGATTCAACTCTGTAGCCACCGGCCTCCAGAAGCTTTCTACCTCCCAATGCAGGAAGCTCAATGAGAAAAACCATCTTAACTACCTCACCACCCAACTCCTCAATGAGCTTTGCGGCAGCCTCTATGGTTCCCCCTGTCGCGATAAGATCATCTACTAAAACTACCTTATCACCGGGATTAATAGCATCCTTATGTATTTCAATTGTAGCTGTTCCATACTCCAAATCGTAGCTTCTCTCTACTGTCTCTCTAGGGAGTTTACCCTTTTTTCGCACAGGAATAAAACCTTTTTTATTGATATATGCCAACGGTGCACCGAATATGAAGCCTCTGGATTCTGTACCTGCAATCAGATTATAATCCTCTCCTGCAATTCGTTTATTCATTTCGTCAATTGCAAGCTGGAAACCCTCACTACTCTCTAAAACGCTGGTAACATCCCTAAATATAATTCCCTTCTTCGGAAAGTCCGGAATACTTTTGATATAATCCTCTACACTCTTCATCCTGCATCTCCTCTTTCATTCATTAGTATTTTTTCTATACATCACCGGTTTAATCTGTAATGTATGTCTATTGCCATATACATTTATATCCGGATAGTATGCCACATCAAGGACAATACTATTAGATAAACCTTTTATCATTCTATCACATTCTTCGTCACCAAACCATATTTTTATTGAATCTATGAAGTTATTTGCATTAAAATCCATACCCTCTATGGCATAGCCCTGTTGGTCCAAAAACGTTATCCTGATAAAGCGCTGGTCTCTTCCCACATAAGAAGCCCTCTTGACTCGAAGTCCCGTCTGTCCAAAAAGAGGCTTTTCATTGCCTTTACCAAAGGGTTCCAACAGATTCAAATCCTCAATCAGCTTCTCTGATATATAGGATACCGGCATTGGCACATCCAGTCTGACCACGGGTGTAAGCACCTCCTCCGTCATACCATGCTCCTCATTAAGCCTTCTACGCAGCTCATCCAGTCTGTCTCTTTTTAGTGAAAAGCCTGCAGCCAGCTCATGTCCTCCAAACTTGATAAATATATCCTTACAGCGATTAAGGGCATCATACATATGGTAACCCTCTATGGAACGTCCTGAGCCCTTTACCACATCATCTGTAGAATCGGTCACTATCAGAACAGGACGATAATACGCTTCCCGAACCCTTCCAGCCACAATTCCTGCCAGACTTTCGTGTAACTCCGGCATATAGAGCACCAGAACCTCATCCTCTTTATAATCAGCTTCAGCCATTGCAAGAGCTTTCTCCACACCCCGATTCGTCATATCCTTGCGGGTGCAATTAAGCTCATACAATTCCTCTGCTATCTTTTCTGCCTTTGCTTTATCTGTCTCAAGAAGAAGCTCCAAGCCACGCTTAGCACTCTCTAGTCGGCCTGTAGCATTGATGCATGGTCCTATGATAAACCCCAGGTGAAAGGCTTGAAGCTTTTTACCCCACAAGCCGTTTCTTTCAAGAAGCGCCCTTAATCCAATATTGCCTGTTCTCTCCAAAACTCTTAATCCCTGCTTTACATATATCCTATTCTCGTCCACAAGCTCCATTACATCACAAACTGTAGCAATGGCAAGCATCTCGATATACCTATATTCATCCTCCCATACCAGCCCCAACCTTTCATACAACCTTCTTATGAACTTGTAGGCAACCCCGGCACCACATAAACCCTTAAAGGGATATTTACAATCCTGTCTTTTATTGTCTATGACCGCATCTGCTGCAACCATATTATAGCTTCTGCTTCCATCCGAAAGTGTATCATATGGGATATCGTGATGGTCAGTTACGATCACCGTCATGCCAAGTCTCTTAGCCAGCTCAATTGCTGAAAATGCAGCAATTCCATTATCACAGGTAATAATTGTATCTATGTCGTCATCATAGGCATCCTTTATGATTCTCTCATTGATTCCATAGCCATCCAGCATTCTGTCGGGAATCTCATAGGAGACATCAACCCCCGCATTTTTTAATCCATCATAGAGTATATAATTGGACATTACACCGTCCACATCATAGTCAGAAATTATTCTAACAGGCTTTCCTTGATTCAGCCTGTCAATCATTATGTCACAGCCCTTGTCCATATCTGCCATCGAAGAAGGGTTGTAAGTGTCAGTCAGGGTTCCCTGAAGATATTTTCTGATTTTGTCCGCTCCCTCAATATCTCGATTGCGAATAACCCTTGCCACTACCTGGTCAATATTGAATTGTTCTCCAATAGCCTTAAAATCAGCCTTCTTGCCATATACTGTCCATCTGGCTTCCCGTTTCATAAGTATTCCTCTCAAAAAGTATAGCGGCCACCTCATGTTCAGTCTCTGATTAGCGACTTTACCATGTCGGTGACCGCCTTATATTCAGGTCAGTCCTTGACCTATATTACGCTTTCTTGTCCTTCTTCTCAAGCTTCTTCATGGTGTACCACAATGGTCCGGTGATACATACTGAAGAATATGCACCACATACAATACCTGCCATCAATGTAAATGTAAATTCCTTAAGGGAAGCAACACCCATTATGAATAATACAAGTACCATTACAAATGTGGTAAGAGATGTATAAATTGTTCTTGTAAATGTCTGAGCAATACTAGTATTTACAATTGTTTCTACATCGCTCTTCTTATCCATAGACTTAAGATTCTCTCTTATTCTGTCAAAGATGATGATTGTTGCATTGATTGAATATCCAACAATTGTAAGCATACATGCAATAAATGTATTACCAACCGAAAGGCTTCCAATTGCATATACCGCAAATACAACCATTACGTCATGGATAAGTGCCAGAACTGCGCTTATACCAAACCTGACATCCGAGAATCTGAATGCAATATAGATAAGCATCAATATAGATGAAATTATAATCGCTATAATAGCATCCTTCTTCATCTCTCCACTTATGGTTGAACTGATTGTCTGTGCCTCACTTACCTCAACTACAGAGAACTTGTCTCTCAAGGTATTCTCAAACTTAGCTACATTCTCATCACTAAGCTCAATTGTCTTAAATATAATCTGATTGGTTCCCTCAACTGTCTGAATCTGTATATCTGATGCTGACATGTTAAGTGCCTCTGTTAAAGCCGGAATAAGCTCATTTTCAGCTGTCTCAAGTGTATACTGCTGTTCAAACTCAACAGTAATTGAAGTACCACCTGTAAACTCAAGGCTGTAGTTTAATGCCTTGCCATCCTTGCTCTTGTTTATCGGAAGGAACACCAAACCGGCAATAATGATTATAAGAGATATTGCAAAGCAAATCTTAGAGTTCTTCACATATCCACGAACCTTTGGCGTCTTCGTCTGTCCGTAGAGCTTCTTATTGGTTATACCAAGTCCCACTGCCGCATTGAGCAACATTCTTGTAATTACAAGGGCCGTGAACATCGAAAGGATAATACCTATCATAAGTGTAGAAGCGAAGCCCTTAATACTTCCTGTTCCAAGTGCCATAAGCACTACAGTTGCTATAAGAGTTGTTATATTACCATCAACTATTGCTGACAGAGCCTTAGAAAATCCTGACTCTACTGCATTTCTGACATTCTTGCCTGCCGCAATTTCTTCCTTGATACGGGTGAATATGATAACGTTAGCATCTACAGCCATACCGATTGAAAGTATGATACCTGCTATACCCGGAAGGGTAAGGGTTGTACCGCTTATACTGAGTATAAGAAGTAAAAGTATAACATAAGCAGAAAGTGCAAGTGCTGCAATAAATCCGGGAACTAAATATATTACTATCATAAGCACACAGATAATTCCAAAACCGATTGCTCCTGCGATAAGGCTTGTAGAAACTGCCTCCTGACCGAGCTTTGCTCCTACAATATTATACTGAAGCTGAGAAAGCTCAAGCGGAAGTGCACCTATTCTGATTGTACTTGCCAGAAGCTTAGCCTCGTCTAAATCACTCTGACCCTCGATAACAGCATTGCCATCTGTAATGGCTGTATTTACCTTTGGTGCGCTGACAACCTCTCCATCATATATAATATATATTATCTTTCCTACATTTTCTGTTGTGGCAGCAGCAAATTTTTCAGCTCCCTCATCAGTAAACTGTAATGCTACATCATATTCCTTAACCGTTCCTGACGAATCAACCTTTGCATCAGCATTCTTAATATCTGCACCATTTAAGAGATATTCATAAGGCTGTCCGGCAGCAAAAAGCTCATAGTTTGTCTGATCTATAAACTCAAGCTGTCCCGGCTGTCCCAGCTCATCAAGTATGGCATGGGCATCATTTTTCTCAGTATCTACCGGAATCTCAACCGCGATTCTGTCATCGCCTTCCTTGTATACCTCGCCCTCCTTGCTGTACTCATCAACTCTTCGCTGGAGCTTGTCTATGGTTGCATCAATTTCCTCATCAGTAGGATTAGGTGTTGTAATCTCATAGGTTACACTAAGTCCACCCTGAAGGTCAAGACCAAGAGGAATATCCTCTGCCTTACCGGTTGAATTCTTTCCAACACCATA
>JBJENB010000037.1:0-10346 GCA_051879975.1 Wujia sp. | reverse complement strand
AATCCTTACATGCCATGTCTATGGCAGCTTCTATGGGATAATTATAGCTGTATAAACGAATTTTTTCAATGTATTTTAATGTCCTGTCAGTTTCCTCTCCGGACTTGTCATTGTAATTGATTATATGATGAGGCTTATTAGGTTCTGTAAAAAAATATGAGTCCTGCTGAAGGCAACCCTCGGTAGAGCGCACGACCATATTATTTTAGTAATGTGGTGTATAAGTGCGCCATTAAAATATGTTGTAATTATATATAGATTTTTGTAAATAACATGAGTATAATAAAATAAAAGGAGGAGATACAATTGATAGAGGAAAAAATAATTAATAATAAAAAAATAAAAATAGTGACAATGGACAGCTATAATCAAGTATTATCTTCTCAGGATTTAGAGATGGATATTCGTGCAGTGCAAGCTGTAAAGGCTGCCATAGAGAAAGCGGAGATATGTAAAAAGCCAATTGCAAAATATGATATTGAGAAGAAGAAAGCATATATACAGTATGCCAATGGAGAAATAGAATATGTCAATTAGGAAACCTATGGTTTTGTTTTTTGCCGGTCCGAATGGTTCAGGAAAAAGTACAATTACTCAATATTTTGAAATAGTGGGCGAGTATACTAATGCCGATGATATGGTAAAGACTGTTGGAATGGGTAATGAAGAGGCTGCTATATTGGCTGACAAGAAAAGGTATGAAGCTATAGAACGAAAAGCTGATTTTACTTTTGAAACGGTATTATCTTCAAAATATAAATTAAAATTACTGGAAAAAGCAAAAAAAGAAGGATATTTTATTAAGGGAGTTTTTGTATTAACCGAAAACCCTAGTATTAATATTGCACGTGTACAAGAAAGAGTGGCATCAGGTGGACATGATGTGAGCAAAGAAAAAATTGTTGAAAGATACAAAAAATCTCTTGACAATATAAAAAGGTTGATTGAGATTTGTGACATACTACATGTATATGATAATTCTTTTCAGCCAGTTAGAATTATTCGAAAGCATAAAGAGGATTTCACGATTTTTCCAAATGTTATTTGGAGCGAAGAGGATATCATGAAGTTACTGTAATAGTAAGTGCTGTTAACAGAATTTAGGGCTGCTGGACATATTAGCATCTGACTATTTAAATGAAACAGATTATGTAGTTGCTAAAAAATAACATAAGTATAATGCGCAAGGAGCAGGTAAATAAAAGATACCTGCTCCTGTTTGTTACCTTTTTTGTTACCTTGACATAAAAACCACATTTTCAATACTCTAAAAAACCACGCATTTAAGCCATTTTTCGGGCAAAAAAAATAATGCGGGAGATGGGACTTGAACCCACACGACGTTACCATCACTAGATCCTTAGTCTAGCCTGTCTGCCAATTCCAGCACTCCCGCATATTCTTTATACTGTCGGGCTTTGTCGCTCAACAAAAGATATATTAACATTAGGGCACATCTTTGTCAACACTTTTTAATAAAAATATTGTTATAAAATAATGCTGGTGCTATAATGAACCCCATAGATTAAATTGAGTTGTAAATGTGAGGAATTTATGCAGGATTATTTCATTGGAATAATAAGAAAAATAAAAATAACTGACTGGATAATATATATATATTTAATTTTAATATTTGGAATTTACCCCATTATTTTGGACGATGCCTATTTTAATATAACCATTACAAAATACAGATTTTTTATGTATTCTTCTGCTTTCTTATTGCTCGGCATTGTTATAGCTTACGTGATACAGTTGAGCATGGGTAAAAGAAATAACATGGAAGCACAATCTATAACAGATATGAATACCAAAATAATAGCCAGACCGGATTTTTGGATTGAGGCTTTTTTGATTGCAAATGTATTTGCTTTTTTTCAGGCGGATAACAAGCAATATGCATTTACTGGGGAGCAGGGAAGATATCTGGGATTAATAACGATAGGGGTATTTTGTTTGGTATTTATTGCCATATGTGTAAGAGTCAGAATGTTTATGCTCTTTTACGTAATTCTTGCAGCTGCTGCAGTATGGTCTAACATTATCGCCATCTGTCAGCATATGGGTAATGATTTTCTGAAGCTTAGGGAAAATATAACGCCAAAGAAGATACCTATTTTTATGTCAACCTTTGGAAATATCAATATTTATGCCAGTTTTATGGCAATTACGATTCCTATTTTCATATGTATATTTATATTTGGCAAAAATCTTATTTATAGAGGAATTGCAGCAGTAGCTTTATTTACAGGCGGAATGGGAATGATGATTGGAAATAGCGACAGTGTTTATCTGGGTGTTGCCTTTGCAACTGTGCTTATATGGATATTCTCCTTCAGAGAAATAAAGATAGACCGATTTGTACTTGCCTTGACGGTAATAGTCATGGGCTTTTTTATAAATGTGCTGCTAAACATTTATGTAGTTGAGAATTATGATAAAAGAGGCGGAATCTCTCGAGTGCTTGATAACATTAGTGTCGTAACTGTTATCTTGGTAGTGATGATTGTACTATGCGTATTTTCATTGACTTTTAAGAGTAGATATACTAAGCTATTGAACAATATAGACATTTCAAAGGCTACCAAATACATGGCAATAGTATTGTTTGGCGGGATTGTCCTAGTTGTTGTGATAGGGTTTGCACTAAAGCTACCGGGCTTTGTGATGAATGATAAGTGGGGAAACTATCGTGGATTTATATGGCGATTATCCAAACAGATATATAAGGATGCGCCTATGGTCAACAAGCTTTTTGGTTACGGAAATGAAACTGTCAGAGCCTTGACAACCGCATCCTATTATGATGAGATGTTAGCAACCACGAAGACCATATATGATAATTGCCACAATGAGCTGTTACAGTATCTTCTCACTACCGGATTGGTTGGAGTTATTACTTATGTTGGTGTATTTGTCAGCAGCTTTTGTTATATTTTGAAGCATGCAAATAGAGAGCCTATTGCTTATCTTACCCTAGCTTCAATGCTTGGATACATTGCACAGGCAATGGTAAATGTAAATCAGCCGATTACCACTCCATATTTCTATGTGATTACTGCTGTTGGAGTAGGCTATGTCAGATTTATTTCTAGTACGGAGGAATGAAATGGGGGATATACTCGTTAAAAAATTTATAAAGGACTATGAAAATGTAACGGATGTCAAGGTGAGGGAGAGATATGGTATACTAAGCTCCTTTGTGGGAATTGTATGCAATGTTATATTGTTTGTCTCGAAGTTTATAATGGGGACTCTGACAAATTCTATTTCCATAATATCTGATGGATTTAATAATCTGTCAGATTGTGCAAGCTGCATAATAACCATGTTTGGGTACAGGCTTGCAGCAAAACCGGCAGATAAGGATCATCCTTTTGGACATGGAAGGATGGAGTATCTTACTTCGCTTGTCCTTGCAATGATTATTTTACTTGTAGGTCTTGAGCTAGGAAAAAGTTCAATATTAAAGATTATCCATCCGGATAAGCTTAATTTCTCTATTGTGGCAGTTGCAGTACTGGTTCTCTCGATATTGATTAAGCTTTTTATGCGTGTTTTTAACAACAAATACGGACGAAGAATCAATTCCTCAGTCATGCTAGCCACAGCAAAGGACAGCACCAATGATATGTGTGCAACTACTGCCACTTTAATAGCATTGTTGTTGTCATTGATTACAGAGGTTCCTGTAGATGGAATAATGGGAATATTAGTATCTGTCATGATTGTGATATCCGGATACGAAATAATCAAGGACACCGTAGATGAACTGTTGGGAAGTCCTGTTGATGAGGAGCTTGCTAAGAAGATCAGAGAACTTGTCAAAGAATCATGGGTTGCCCTTGATATGCATGATTTAATTATACATAGCTATGGTCCGGGAAAGCTTATAGGAAGTGTTCATGTGGAGGTGGATAGCAGAGGCGATATCATGGAGATACACGATGCCATAGATGAGCTTGAGAGAAATATTATGAAGGAGCTTAATGTTCTTATGACAATTCATATGGATCCTATCGAGGAGGATGATGAGAAAAGAAGATATTGTAAAGATATTTTATTGGATATTATACATAATATAGATACGAGACTTACTATCCATGATTTCCGAATAGTAGCAGGTCCCACCCACACAAATCTTATTTTTGATATGGTAATTCCTTATGATTGTCATCTTAAGGAGCAGGATATAAGAAATGAGATAAATGAGGGCTTAAGCAAATTAGAAAATAGGTATTATGCGGTAATTACCTTCGATACAGAGTTTGTGTAAAATTGACTTGACAAAAAAAATATATTGAATTAAAGTTAGAGTACTTAATAGGAAAAGGCAATGAAGAGAACAAGTAGCCTATGGATACTTGCAACAGAAAGCAGCCGGTTGATGAGAGGCACAGCAAAGAACATGGGTGAATACATCTTGGAGCTTCCTCCTGAAGCTATAGTAGGGAGAGACGGAGTGGCGCACGTTAAAGCGTTTGAGTGTTGGCTGACACTCACAGAGGCAGCTGTTGTGAGACAGCTGTGAACAAAGGTGGTAACATGGAGATTATAGGCTTCATCCTTTACAGGATGAAGCCTTTGTTTGTGTGATAATCCCGCCAAGCATATATTTCATAAGCATGCTAGCATGCGATATGGAATATATATTTGGCGGGTAACAGACACTGAGTCGGAGCGAAGCGGAGACGAAGTGAATGTAATCGTAGGCGAAAGCCTACGGATTAGCACAAGGAGAGCCGAGCGCAGATTCGTGCTCGCACGAAAATCTGCATTTGGCGAATGTACATCATCGAGCCGACAGGCGAGATGGTGTACAAGTATACGAATCGAGTAGGCGTGCCTACTCGATTGTGATTACCCCAAGGAGAGCGGGTAACAGACACTGAAAAGGAGGAAAAATTATGCAGTTATATGATGAATTAGTGGCAAGAGGACTTATTGCCCAGACAACCAATGAAGAGGAAATCAGTAAGCTTATCAATGAGGGTAAGGCAACATTTTATATTGGATTCGACCCTACGGCAGACAGCCTTCATGTAGGACATTTTATGGCACTCTGTCTTATGAAGAGATTGCAGCAGAACGGCAACAAACCAATAGCTCTTATCGGTGGTGGTACAGCCATGATTGGTGATCCGTCAGGAAGAACCGATATGAGACAGATGATGACGAAGGAGACAATACAGCATAACTGTGACTGCTTCAAGAAGCAGATGAGCAGATTCATCGATTTTTCAGATGGAAAGGCACTCATGGTAAACAATGCCGACTGGCTACTTGATTTAAATTATGTTGATGTACTTCGTGAGGTTGGAGCACATTTTTCAGTAAACAGAATGCTTACGGCTGAGTGTTACAAGCAGAGAATGGAAAAGGGCTTAAGCTTCCTGGAATTTAACTATATGATAATGCAGAGCTACGATTTCTACGCATTGTTCCAGAAATACGGCTGTAATCTTCAGTTTGGAGGAGACGACCAGTGGTCTAATATGCTGGGCGGAACTGAGCTCATCAGAAGAAAGCTTGGAAAGGATGCCCATGCCATGACCATCACACTTCTTCTCAATTCTGAGGGCAAGAAGATGGGTAAGACTCAGAAGGGTGCTGTATGGCTTGACCCTGAGAAAACCACTCCATTTGAATTCTTCCAGTACTGGAGAAATGTATCTGATGCAGATGTAATCAAGTGTCTGAAGATGCTCACTTTCCTTCCGTTGGAGCAAATTGCAGAGATGGAGAAATACGAGGGAAGCGAGCTTAACAAGGCTAAGGAAATACTTGCTTACGAGCTTACTGAGCTTGTACATGGCAAGGAGGAGGCTGACAAGGCATTGGAGTCTGCAAGAGCATTGTTCAGTGCCGGAAATGCTGAGAATATGCCGACTGCTGAGATTACCGCAGAGGATATGAAGGATGGTAAAATTGATATTCTCGGTGTACTGGTTAAGTCCGGACTTGCTGCTTCAAGAGGAGAGGCAAGAAGAAATGTAGAGCAGGGTGGAGTAACCGTAAATGGCGAGAAGGTTACGGATGTGACTACCTCTTATGATGAGAGTGCATTTTCGGAGGAATTCATCCTCAAGAGAGGAAAGAAAAACTTTCGAAAGATTATTTATGTGAAATAAAAAATGAGCATTGCGACGGCTACGTGTGCGCTAATCGGCAAAATGCGCTCGTGGAGATAAATTTATATTCTTTAGCATATAATTGAATAAAGCATATAAATAGGGAAAATATGAATATTGTAAAGTTTCCTGAGATAGAAGAGAAGCAAATAAGGGTTTTAAAACCACTTATACTGATATCCCTCATGTTGGCAATTGTACTCTGCATATTTGACAATAAAAATAATGTACTTGCAGTTGTTGGGGAGCATTATGAGGATTCATTACCCATTTATTCGGTGGAAACGGATGCAAAGGTAGTAAGTATAACCTTTGATGCGGCCTGGGGTGATGAGGACTTGGATGATATATTAGACATACTTGACGCCCACAATTGTAAGGCAACATTTTTTGTCACGGGAGATTGGGCAACCAGATACCCGGAGGCAATCAAGAAAATATATAATCACGGACATGATATCGGTAATCATGGAGCCAACCACAAGCATATGCCGACCCTGTCAAGAGAGGAAATGATTCGTGAGATTGAGGGCTGTCACGAGATTATAAAAACTCTAACCGGGGATGATATGATATTATTCAGGGCTCCCTACGGAGATTATAATGCCAGCGTGGTTTTAGCGGCAAAGGCAAAAAACTATTATACCATTCAGTGGGATGTGGATTCTCTTGATTGGAAGGATTATGGAGTAGAGTCCATCATTGATAAGGTATGTAACCACAAGGACTTGAGAAATGGTTCAATCATACTTCTCCACAACGGAGCTACATATACAAGAGATGCCTTGGATAGACTTTTGACTGAATTGGAAAATCAGGGCTATAGCTTTGTTAAGACCTCGGAGCTGATTTATAAGGATAATTACACTATAGACCATACCGGAAGACAGTATAAAAATTAAATAGTATGAAAAATTCCTGCCATAAAAAACAATTTATTATACGTAAGTTATTTATAGGGTACTTCAATGTGCCAGAAAAATATAGTATAATAAATTGTAATTACGGAGGTAAGGAGTATGAGAAAAAATACTAAGAGACTGGTCAGTTTGGCAGTTGTGGGAACTATGCTTCTTGGAATGACAGCCTGCGGGAAAAAAAGTGATTCATCAGAGGATTCGGTTGATGTCGTTAATTATGAGGCAGACAATCTGATTGATGAGGTTGAGGCTATGGATGCGAAGAACAGGGAGCCTGATGAAGCGTATATCCATGCATCTGCAGCGTTTTCAATTGAGCTTTTTAAGAAGAGCATAGCCGATGATTTGGGTAAGGGTGAAAATGTATTGATATCTCCGGAATCGGTTATGACAGCTCTTGCCATGGCGGCCAATGGTGCGGATGGCGATACCCTGACACAGATGGAAGCGGTAATCTGTCCCGGCTTGAATATCAACTCCTTAAATGAGTATTTGTATACCTACAACAATTCATTATCAGATGTTGAGGATGTGGAATTTAGCATAGCCAATTCCATATGGTTTCGGGATAATGAGGATAGAATAAAGATTAATGATGGTTTCCTTTGTCTGGATAAAACCTATTATAATGCTGCGGCATATAAGGAGCCTTTTGACAATGAAACCTTGGATAAGATAAACGGCTGGGTAAATGAAGAAACCAAGGGTATGATTCCTGAGCTGTTAAAGGAGATTCCCGACGAGGCAGTCATGTACCTTATAAATGCAATAGCCTTTGAGGGAGAATGGCAGACTCCGTATCAGGATACTCAGATAAATGAGCAGGCTGAGTTTACAAATTCAAAGGGTGAGATTGAGATATCTACCGCACTTATGAGTACTGAGGACATTTATTTAAAGGGAGATAATGCACAGGGCTTCATGAAATATTATAAGGGTCAGAAGCTTGCATTTATGGCAATCCTTCCGGATGAGGGTGTTAGCGTAGAGGATTATGTGGCAGATATGACTGCAGAGAGCTACATGGACCTTATTGCTTCCAAATCATATGAGGATGTAATAGTGCAGCTGCCGGAGTTTACATATTCCTATGGAACAGAGCTGAATAATGCCCTTATCGACATGGGGATGGAGGACGCCTTTGAAGAAACGGCAGACTTTTCAAGAATGGCAGATACCCAAACAGGAGAATTATTCATAAGCAGGGTAATTCATAAGACATTTATACAGGTGGACAGAAAGGGTACTAAGGCGGCGGCGGTAACTGCAATTGAGACAAATGATGGCTGTGAGGTTGTAGAAGAACCACCTAAAAATGTAATACTTGACAGACCGTTTGTGTATGCTATTGTAGATACAGAGACCGGACTTCCAATTTTTATCGGTGCGGTTCATTCATTAAAATAATATTAGAACAAATCGTTAGCATAAGCTATTGTCATGGCATATAGGAGCAACTGATATGAAGAAAATAATTGACACATTTAAATATGGCAGTCGAGAGGCAAAGAGGGTACTTCTCCTTGCCATATTGGCAGGCATAGTAAGTGTAGGCCTTTTTGTGGCAGCGATTATACTTAATATCATGTTGCTCTTCTTTGGTTGTATAATCGGAGTGTTCATCATGATTTCCCTGATTCAGACATTGGGAATCAATGAGGTTGATGTCAAGCTTCCTACTCAGGTTATTGACAGTACAATTGGAAATATAGTGGCAGATGGTGCAACGCCTAAGATGACACCGGAGGAAAGTGAATATGTGTATTCACAGCAAGAGGAGTATTCACGATCTGAGGATTATTCAATGTATGATAATGGTGAAATTCCGAATAATAAAATGTCGGATTATGATACCGTGTCAGAGGATGAAGCATCGGCTGAAACAAATGTTACACCGACCGACGATGATTTAGACGAGCTGTTAGCTTCGATTGAGACCAAGGAAAAGAAGCGTGAGAGGAAGAAAGAGAAAAAAGCTAAGGTAAGAAAAGAAAAGACTAAAAAAATAAAGAAGAATAGTCCACAAACTATAAATAATCAGGAAAACACGATACAGCAAAACATACCGGAACAGCAGAACATACCAATTCAGCAAAATATACCAATTCAGCAGAATATTTCGGTTCAACAGGAAAGCTTCAATGAAGATGATATTCCAACTGAGAAACGACAGGTCAGCGGTGAAGTGGTGGATAGCTATGACAGGAAGAAAATCAAGAAAACACTGCGCAGATACAAGGTAAAGAGGGATCACCGACTGGTTCTTATTGACCATTGTGATAAGCTGTCGGTTAAGCAGGCTCCGGCTTATGTGTGGATTCAGGATAAGGAATTTCATCTACTTCTGATAGAACAGGAGCCAAGACATATTACACTTCCGATATTTTCTTTAAATGAGATTACATATCTGAAAAAGCAGCCTGCTGATGAATACAGGGATTACATTGCTATTCAGGGTAATGGCATGCTGGCTAAGCTATTTAAGCCATATCTGCCTGATTATATCCACAGTACTGTTGTGGGCGATATGTCATCCTTTAAAAATCTATATGGCTTTGGACCGGGAATATATGTAACCAACAAATCAGCAGCCAACATATTTGATTTAATTCCGGCAGAATTCAAGGTTCAGGATAAGGTTACCACATCAAATAAGGTTAATATCTTTTTTAAGGAAGCCTATAAGGCTAACATAAAGCTCAGAGATAACGTTTTGGATGCCAATGGTTATGCAGACAGTATATCCCGAATATTGGATAATATGGCGAAATCAACCATTAGCTACAATGAATTTAAGGAAACTCTGAATCTCATGATTAAGAATAAGCTTATTACACAGGAATTTGCCATGTATTATATGGAGGTCAGGGATAAAGTCTCCCGATAATGCAAATAATAGCATTGATGGGAGGCTTTTTTATGAAAATATTGTTTCTGGATGCAAAAGACTATGACCGCATCTGGTTTGACCCGGTGGCAAGAGAGAAGGGATTTCAGGTTAGCTATACAGAAAAGAGGATAGATCTGACAGGTATAGAAGACCTGACAGGATATCAGGTAATATGTACGGACAATATTTCAAAGCTTGATAAGGCAACAGAAGAAAGGCTTGCTGAGGCTGGAATAAAGGCAATTCTTTACAGGGGCAAGGATATGATAAAATATAGTGGAAGGCTCCCGATAATGCAGATAGATTCCTTCACAACAGAAGATATAATAAGTAAAAAATGGCAGTCGTATCTGCCATAAAAGAAACTTTTTTTTCGAGGAAAAACTATCAAAAATGGACTAATCA
>JBJENB010000036.1:0-2640 GCA_051879975.1 Wujia sp. | reverse complement strand
ATGTCCTGTCATAGACTTTGTAGATGAAACCATAAGCTTGTATGCATGCTCACCAAAGGCTGTCTTGATAGCAGCAGTCTCACCGGAATCATTTAAGTGAGTTGATGTTCCATGTGCATTAATGTATCCTACCTGATCAGGAGTTATACCTGCATCCTTTACAGCCATGGTCATACATGCTGCACCACCCTCACCATTTGGCGATGGAGCAGTAATATGATAAGCATCACAGGTTGCACCATAGCCAACTATCTCTGCATAGATCTTGGCACCACGTGCCTTTGCATGCTCAAGCTCCTCTATTACAAGTGCACCTGCACCCTCACCCATGACAAATCCTCCTCTTTCCTTATCAAAAGGAATAGAAGCTCTGTTTGGATCATCTGTAGTATTAAGAGCCTGCATTGCAGTAAATCCGCCAATTGCAAGGTCTGTTATAGCAGCCTCAGCGCCACCACATATCATCACATCAGCATATCCGTCTCTTATATAATGGAAGCTGTCTCCTACAGCATTGTTACCACTTGCACATGCCGTAACAACACAGGTACACATTCCCTTGAAACCAAACTTAATAGCAATATTACCTGCAGCCATATTGGATATGGTCATTGGAATGTAGAAAGGTGATACCTTGTCAAAGCCTCTTCTCTGACCTGTCTGATAGTTGGCTTCAGTAGATGCCATACCACCTATACCACTTGAGAATATAACACCACATCTGGCTGCATCCTCATTTTCCATATTGAGATTACTATCGTTAAATGCCTCTGTAGCTGCTACAAGTGAAAGCTGAGTATATCTATCCATTCTTCTTGTTTCTTTCTTCTCAATGGCTACAGTCGGATCAAAATTCTTTACCTCACCTGCAAGCTTAACTGCATGGTCAGATACATCAATCAGTGTGATAGGTGCAATACCGCATACACCCTTCTTGACATTGTCCCATGTGTCTTTGATATTATTTCCCAATGGATTAACAGCACCCAAGCCTGTTATAACAACTCTCCTCTTCATTGCATGTCTCCTTATCTTTCTAATTTATATATTATTGCCATGCTACTTCCCCTCGCCAGTTGTGCATGGCGCCTTATTCTATTTACGCCATGCTACTTCCCCTCGCTTCGCTCGACTCAGTAGGCGCAGGGCGCCTTATACAGATAACGAAAACCTGTTTTCCTCAAGTAAACTTGAGAAACACCTTTTCGTTATCCGTGCATGGTTTGTCTGTATGCTAGACGGCCATTCCACCGTCTACGCAGATTACCTGTCCTGTTATGTATCTTGCCTTATCAGATGCCAGGAATGCTACAAGATTTGCAACATCCTCTCCGCTTCCCATACATTTCATAGGTATTGATTTAAGACTTTCCTCAACAACGGTCTCCGGAAGCTTTGCTGTCATCTCGGTTTCAATAAAGCCCGGGGCAACAGCATTTACCGTAATTCCTCTTGAAGCCAGCTCCTTGGCAACAGACTTAGTCATACCAATGAGTCCTGCCTTACTTGCAGAATAATTTGTCTGTCCGGCATTACCTCTAACACCTACTACACTGCTTATATTGATAATCTTTCCTGACTTCTGCTTAAGCATAATCTTAGATACATTCTGCATACACAGGAATGCACCCTTAAGATTGGTATCAATTACCGTATCAAAGTCTTCTTCCTTCATCTTGAGAATGAGATTATCTCTTGTAATTCCTGCATTGTTGACAAGAATATCAATACTGCCATATTCATCCTTAACAGCAGCCACAAGTGCAGCAACATCATCATTGTTTGCCACGTCAGCCTTAATTGCCTTTGCCTTTACGCCGTATTCTTCACACATTTTTACGGTTTCTACGGCACCCTCTGCACTGTGTGAATAACAAGTAACAACATTTGCTCCCTCCTTAGCAAGGGCTATACATATTGCTCTGCCTATACCACGGCTTCCGCCTGTAACGATTGCGGTTTTATTTTCTAAAGTCATGTTATATTTCCTTTCCTGATTATAGAGTTACCATGTATACTATGCCTTTTGCATAGTGCTAAGCTCCCTAATATATTCGTTATTAGGCATTAAGTGCCTCAAGTGTGGCATTAAGGCTCTCAACATCCTCAACATTATATGTAGTGAGGGCTCTGTCAATCTTCTTAACAAATCCGCTCAGGGTCTTTCCAGGTCCAATTTCAACGAAGGTATCAACACCCTGCTCAACCATTCTCTTGATTGTATCCTCAAAATACACGCTGCTCTGAACCTGAACCTCAAGCATATCAGCAATTGTCTTGCCCTCAGGAAGCTCTGTTCCGGTAGCATTGAAGAATACAGGGAATTTCATCTCTCCAAAATTCTCACTCTTGAAGCGTTCCGCAAGCTTCTCTCCTGCCGGCTTCATAAGAGAAGTGTGGAATGGTCCGCTGACAGCTATAGGTACAATTCTCTTTGCACCCTTCTCAAGCATAAGCTCCCCTGCCTTTGTAATAACCGGAGTATCACCTGAGACAGTAACCTGCACAGGAGTATTATAATTTGCTACCTCAGCTATATTGTATGGTGGCTCAAACATTGCTGCTGCCTTCTGACAGCACTCCTTTATGCTATCTCTGTCCAGACTCATAACGGCTATCATACCTGTATCTCTGCCCGTT
>JBJENB010000035.1:0-2651 GCA_051879975.1 Wujia sp. | reverse complement strand
ATAGCTTTACTACCTTATATCCAACTCCCCTAAGGGTTACAATCTTGAAGTCCTTATTGTTTTTATATCTTTCTCTCAGACGCCCGATATGTACATCTATCGTATGCGTATCGGTCTCCGTCTCATATCCCCATATATCATCCATGAGCTGCTGCCTGGTAAAAATCTTTCCCGGAAATGAAACCATTTTATACAGGAGCATAAATTCCTTCTGAGGAAGTACATTTCTCTCCCCATCGGATATCACAGTCAGAGAATCACACTCCAATACCGTATCTCCTATAACCTGACGTCTCTCGCTTATCATCTGCGCTCTTCTGAGCAATGCACCCACCCTAAGCACCATCTCATTTACATTTACCGGCTTAACCATATAATCATCCGTTCCTGATAAAAAGCCCTGACGCATGTCATCATATTCGCCCTTGGCAGTTATCATAAGAACAGGGATAGTGTTATTGTCTTCCCTCAGGGAACGAACCAGCTCATAGCCATCCATTACAGGCATCATAATGTCTGATATAATCATGTCATAGTATCCACTGTACACGGCATCCAAGGCTTCTTTTCCATTTGAGACACCTGTCACAGCATATCCGTTTTTAGTCAGTACACGTTTAAAAAGCTGTCTAAGCTCACTGTCATCCTCAGCAATTAATATCTGAAACATTGGCTCCTCCTAAAATGATTTACAACTAATAATTACGCTTTACCGAATTTATTATATAATATAGCCTCCGAAAAACAACTTAATTTCAACTCAACCTCAACAATTGTTGATTTTTGTCGATTGTGGTTGCAATTTTTTTAATGCATATGGAAGTTCGGAGAACTTTCCTATGCATTAAAAAAGAGCCCGATACACTCACACATGTAGCGCATCAGACCCTTTTAAAAATATCTGTTTATCTGCGATTTTCTCTCTTCTTCATAAAGAACATTGCCGACAACACAGCCGTCGAACCTATTAAACCTATGAACACAAGCATTATGTTACTGTCACCTGTATCAGGGTTTTTATCTATTTTAGATGATGTCGGTTTTGTTGCTATTGCATAGCTGGAGAAGGATTTTGTCTTAAAGGTAATAGTATTTGTTGCAGGGTCATAGGACTCAATTTCAATCACCTCAAATTCATCTCCATCATGTATATTATGGACTATAACTATATCTTCTGCATTTACGCCGTCTTCCAGCTTAATGGAGATTGTAGCTTCCTTCTCTAATTCGCTTATCTTATCTGACCAAACATCCTTGCTGTCATTTTTGCCCTTGTAATATACGTTATACAAGTCAATATCTAAATAATTCGATATTGTATATTCTCCTGCTGCATTTTCAAAGCCTGATATTTTATCTGACGATAGCTCCACATCGCTTACGGATAATTGGGCAGAACCGCCAGGCAATGCATTTCCCAGCTCAATGGAACCACCGGCTACCTTCTGAGAGCTTGATGTAACAACATCCTCCGTTGCAGTAAATTTTGCTCCAAATTGAACGTTACCGCTATCATTCGGCATAATAAACTCGAATCTGTTCATTGTACTTGTTGCCTCAAGAGGCTGATCATTGATGGTGATTTCTGTCAGCTGATATCCATACTCCGGCACAAATTCGAAGATGACCCTATAACCCGGCATCACCTTTACCATACCGAATCCGTCCTCGACTCCTCCGCTATTTACATCTCCGTTCATAATATAATCTGCGGATGGCAGCAAATTGCCTTCCTCATCATATACCGCTATGGCTTTTGCATAGCCATGTCCTATACTAAAGTGGGATGCCCATTCCGCATCCGCATCATCAACCGGCTTATAATCCGGATTCGTCCAAATAATTGTCTTTGGAGTTGCAATGCTTAAATTTCCATAAACCTCGATAGTATATTCCGACGCCCCGGCTACCTCTATTGTTTGAACATCATTTCCATCTGTATAATTATATTCAGTACCATTAATTATTATTTTGGAAGCAACCGGCATACCAAATGAAGTCTGTACTGTGATTATATTTGTTTCACCACTATCTGTTGTACCAGCTGCTGTCAGGATTCCATTATAGGATGCCCCCTCCGGAGTCCTTGTGTTATTGATTTTAATTTCTCCGGTTGTGTTGTTAAAGGTGGCATTTACCTGAATATCCGAATAATTTCCCGGATTTGGATTTCCCGGATTTGGATTCGTGTTAACCGGTTGGCTGTATGGATATAATGATAAATTATCACTATTATTGGTTGTGTTGTAGGTTACAGTATATGTATATGTATTGCCACTTACAACCGGTTCAGATATTACAGCTGTGCTGTTTCCACCCATTCTCAATTCAATCTCATAACCACTATTGGCAGTTGCTGTTACAACTACCGTATACGAACCTGTATCAGTCAGATATTCATCGCCACTACTACTCCAGATAGTATCATTAACTGTGACGGTATCTAATACCCCGTCAGTTAAGTCGGCCGTATTTACTTCTACTTTCAAACTGTATCTTCCGGAACCATATTCAGTTGCAGCTACATTCATTGCAGGTACAAATAAATTAAATAGTAACATCATTACGAAAAGTAATGAAAGCTTTCTCATCTTTCCCTTCATCTTCATTCACACTCCTTATTATTCTTTACTCAATCCATCCGGTGGTTG
>JBJENB010000034.1:0-2653 GCA_051879975.1 Wujia sp. | reverse complement strand
TAACCTTTACATAGACAACCGCATCAGGATTAACAGAATACACTCCCATTGCAAATGCATCGATACCTCCGGTAACCTCGGAACTAGATTCATCCTGTGCAGCAACATAACCAATCTTGTTTGTCTTTGTGTTCATTCCCGCAACAATTCCGCTTAAATATCTCGCCTGATAAATTCTGCCAAAGTAATTGTTAAAATTCTTACCATTGCTCAAATATCCGGTTCCGTGAGAGAAATAAACATCCGGATATTTCTCTGCCATTTCTGCTGTAGGCTCCATATATCCCCAGCTTGTTGTAAAAATCACATTACAGCCTTCATCTACACATTCCTGAATCGCCTTTTCAATTGCTTCCACATCTCCGTCATCAATATTTAGCTTTCTGACAATCTGCTCATCTGTCAGTCCCAAATTTTCCTGCATTCCCTGAATTCCGATATCATGAGTATATGAATATCCGCTACCCTCCGCAGGATCCGAAATATGTAAGACACCAACCTTAATATCTTCTTTTGGTATTCCTTTTCCGCTGTCTGCTGCCTCTGTAGCCTTTTCATATCCCTTATTGGTAGCATCATCATCGATGGTATTGCTCCTGCTACATGAGCTTAACAGAAACATACATACTAAAAGAATTGATAAGCACAAATTCTTTCGTATTTTTTTCATTGTAAAACAACCCCCTTATATTCTTAAGTAACTCAGTTTTCTATAAATGTCGATAATATATCAATAATAGATATTATATCAAATAATAATTGATTTTAAAAGCTATATCCCCATACCAAGGCATATCAGAAACAGTATAAATAAATGTACCGGATAAAATGCATAAAACGCATATTTAATTTTCAATCCTCGTTTACCGTTGTAAAAATAAATAAGAATGACATCTACAAATGCATATGCCTCAACCAGATTCGAATATGTAAGCACTAAGCATATAACAATCATCTCTATTACAGGATACTTTCTGGTATAATATGCTGCAAGAATCGCAAGCACCCCAAAGCCGGCATAATCCGTACACAAAAATTCTCCAACCTGAAAGGCAACAATTGCGATACCTATGCAGATTGGTATCTGATAAATTATTTCCAGCTTTTTTGTATGAAGAACCTTATCGGAAGCCATGGCAAACAAAAGCCCAAGCACCATGGTAAACAGAACATTTTGCCCGGTATTGGTGGTAATCCATCCATCCTCCTTGAATAAGCTTAAAGGAATTTCTAATGCCAAATCAAAGGGAATCTCTGAAATAAAAGCAAATATAAGAAGTCGCAGAAGGTATTTCCACCTATTACTTGTATATTTAAAACCCTCAATAAGCAGAAATATAAAAATCGGAAATGCAATTCTTCCGATATATCTCAGCACGTAATACAGCTTTCTCAGGTCTCCATCGCCAATATTGTTAACATATATATATCTGCCCAAAATTACCGCACCTACATGATCAATAAGCATGGTAACCATGGCGATTATTTTTAATGTGCTGCCCGATATTCCTCTCTTAGCTTTTCCGGTATCAATCACAGAACAATCCATCAGCCACCTCCGGGAGTCTGCACAATTCTTCAAGCTCAGGAACCTTCTCAGCAATAGTTCCAAAGCCATAGGCAGCATGGATAAAGCCTATTCCGGCCTCACAGCTCGCCACATAATCACCCTGAATATCCCCAACATAATAGGCTTTGTCAAGTTTATTTCTCTCAACTACATTTCTGATATTGTCGCCCTTCTTCAGACCATTATTTCCGTAGCATTCTATGTCCTCGAACAAATCTCTGAAATCATAATGGTCAAGAAATGCCTCGATATATCCACTCTGACAATTACTTACAATATATAAATGATACTTTTCCTTAAGCTTTTCCATAGTAGGTCGTAGCTCAGGGTATAACTCACCCCCAACCTCTCGAAGATATTCATTTTCGTAATCACCACATCTGTCAAGGAGTTTATATCTTTTTTCCTCGACCAAGGTTGGAAATATTTTATCTGCTACCTTGTCCATGGTAAGCCCCATAACATTCTTCACATCCTCTGTGGTGATAACCGGGAGCTCCGGATAGTCCCTCTGAGCAACCACTGTCCACGCCTCAGCCACCTGCTTTGCGGAATCCCACAGAGTTCCGTCCATATCAAATATCAAACCATTTTTCATTTCATTCACCATTAACACCCATCAAAATTTCTAACTGTCCCGGTTGCCCATGGACTTCCCACGTCACAACGTCCGTGGTGATATCGCTCTGCCACGTCCCCTCCCGCAACTGTATCATCCACATGAAGATTTATTCTTCCGGTTCCAGATTCCATTCGCGAATCAAGAAGCTCTATAATATTTTCAATATCCTGATAATTATCCATATTTACACTTCCTTTCCATACGACATGACATTATATAAAGTAAACATAATTGCATATTTGTACATAAAAATATTAAGATTTATTATATCAAATAAATTGAAAAATATATAGTCTTTTGTAATTAACATTTTTAGACAACTAATTCTTTCAGATATTTCCATTATTAACTATTTTTTAATTGCAAAAGCAAGCCATTTATTCTATAATACTAGTATAATATTTGAAAAGGAGACCAGCTATGAAAAGTCAAGCATAAATTAGCTGGAAATTAAAATAATC
>JBJENB010000033.1:0-10465 GCA_051879975.1 Wujia sp. | reverse complement strand
CTATTATGTATTTGATTTAATTATCGTACTTGATTTTGAATATTATGTGAAAATGGTAGACAAGAGATGATAAAAGAAATATAATACAAAACGTTTACGGAGGTTGTTATGTGGATAATTAATAAAAATAAAAAATTATATGTTTATGCTCTTGTTTGCATTTTGTTACTTTCTATATGCGTAGGTTGTGAAAAAAAGAATGAAGATGGAATAGTAGCTACAGATAATGACAGTGTTTCACAAAATAATCAAATTGCTATGAAGGTTGCCGGTCAAGAGGTTTATGAAGAAGAAACAATGATGTATTGTCTGTTAGAACTATTGTCCGGAGAAATTTCATATTCTTATGTTCAGGAAAATGAGGATCAATTTGAAGCTGAGATTATAAATTATATTGCAGAAACAAAGGTGCTATATAACATTGCCATTGAACAAGGTATGGATTTTACTGAGGAGGATGAAGCCGACAGAGATACATTGATAGAGAATTTTAAATCGTTTGCGTCACAAGATATATTAGATAAATATAACATATCTGAGGAAATGATTTTTGATATCATTACGGAGTATTGTTATGTTCAAAAGTTTGAATATGAGCAAAAAATGTCTATAACCAAGGAGCTTTATGAAGGATATACCAGTGAATATGCAGATTATAATTTTCAAAAGCTTTATATTATGGTATTTCCGATTATTGAGGTTGATGATAATGGGAATATGATGACAGACAACAATGGTGATTATGTTATGCTAAACAATGACGAACTTCAGGTTATCAGGGATGATATCACATCTGCAATTGCTGATGTTAGGTCTGGGGAGAATCCGGAGGATGTAGCTGTAAAGTATGGAGTTGACAGCTATAGTAATAGCCAGATGGGTTATGAAGGTGGCTATAATGAGGAAATTAATACAGCGATAGAAGGGCTTAAAGCAGGCGAATGCTCAGAGATTTTGGAACAGGATAATTGTTATTATTTTGTTTCTGTTTTATCTGATCATGATGATGATTATAAGGATGATTATGTCTACAAGCTTGCTTCAAATGAAGCTGAGACAAAGTACAGTAATGATAAGTATTCGTGGATGGAAGAAAAAACAGCGGATGGTTCTGAAATTAATGATAATTTTTGGCAGGAGTTTAGTTTGGAAGAGATGGCGAAATTATTATATGAAGCTGGCTTGATTGGCTAAATTTCAAAATTTTTATATCGTCAGACATTTTATGTCTGACGATTTTTTTGCATCTCTACTACTTTTGAAATAAAAAAGGTTTTTTGATATTTATGTGGAATAATATTTATGTAGGCTGTTGGAAATATTTGATTATTGACATATTTTGGTGAATCAATGGATATAATATTAAGAGAGTATTTTGAGAAAAGAGAACACGAAATATACAGACCCTGCGCTTCTTTTAGTGATTCCTGCAGAGGAAGGGACAGAGATGAAGTTAAGTGCGATATAAGAACTGAATTTCAGCGGGATAGGGATAGGATTATACATTGTAAAGCCTTTAGGAGAATGAAACATAAGACCCAGGTTTTTCTGGCACCGGGAGGAGACCATTACAGAACAAGATTAACGCATACTCTGGAGGTGGCACAGATTGCCAGAACCATAGCCAGAGCATTGATGCTGAATGAGGATTTGACAGAGGCCATTGCCTTGGGCCATGACCTTGGACATACGCCCTTTGGACATGCAGGTGAGAGGGCTTTATCGAAATATTCTTCCAGAAGATTTAGTCATAATGAACAAAGCGTAAGAGTGGTTGAGAAGCTTGAGAAGGACGGAAAAGGCCTGAATCTGACGTGGGAGGTTAGAGATGGAATTCTGAATCATAAGACCAGCTGCAAGCCTGCCACCCTAGAGGGTGCCATTGTAAGACTTTCTGATAAGATAGCTTATGTAAATCATGATATTGATGACGGAATAAGGGCGGGGATACTCACGGAGAAGGCTTTGCCCTCGTATTGTACGGATATTTTAGGACATTGTACCAGAGATAGAATAAATAATCTTATTCATGCAGTAGTTTTTAACAGTATGGATAAGGAGATAATAGCTCTTCCTGAGGATGTGGAGGAAGCACTTGCTGAGCTTCGGAAGTTCATGTTTAAGGATTTGTATACGAATCCGGAAGCAAAAAGCGAGGAAGTAAAGGCTGAAAGAATAATTGGAATGCTGTTTGAAGAGTATATGAAGAACTTTGAACGCTTACCGAATGAATACATAGAGATGATAATGTCGGGTGAGGATAGAGAAACGGTTGTGTGTGATTACATAGCCGGGATGACAGATAATTATGCAGTTGCCAGTGCGGAGGAATTATTTGTACCAAAGTCATGGCAGGGTTAGATTAGGAGGAATATCAGAATGTATTATTCTGATGATATAATTGAAGAGGTAAGATCCAGAAATGACATAGTGGATGTTATTGGTGGGTATATCAGTCTGAAGAAAAAGGGAAATTCATATTCTGCCTGTTGCCCTTTTCACCATGAAAAGACGCCATCCTTTCATGTGAGTAAGGAGAAACAGATGTACCATTGCTTTGGCTGTGGTGTAGGGGGAAATGTATACACATTTATCATGGAATATGAAAACTTTAGCTTTCCGGAGGCGGTGAAGCTTCTCGCGGACAGAAGTGGTATCAGTCTGCCGGAGAATGAAATGTCACCTGAACAAAAAAGTAAGGAGAATTACAAGGTTCTGCTTAAGGAGATGAATAAAACAGCTGCGGCGTATTTTCATTATTTACTCACAAAAACGGACAGGGGAGCCAAAGCGAGGGAATATCTGGCGGGAAGAGGACTTACCGATGAAACAATTACCAATTTTGGAATGGGTTATTCAGATATATATGAGGATGATTTATATCAATACCTAAAGAGTAAAGGCTACACAGACTCACAGATGAAGGATTCCGGTCTGGTGGAGATTAATGAGAAAAGAGGAGCTACGGATAAATTCTGGAACAGGGTAATGGTTCCCATTCTTGATATAAATGGTAAGGTTATTGCCTTCGGTGGACGAGTCATGGGAGATGGCCTTCCAAAATATATTAATACCAAGGAGACAGCGGTATTTGATAAGAGTCATAATCTGTTTGCAATGAATATAGCGAGAAGGTCCAAACGTCGCGGAATAATTGTCTGCGAGGGATATATGGATGTTATTTCCTTGCATCAGGCGGGCTTTGACAATGCGGTAGCTTCCTTGGGAACTGCATTTACAATTGGACATGCAAGTATAATAAAGAGATATACCGATGAGGTTTATCTCGCTTATGACAGCGATGGAGCAGGAACCAATGCAGCTCTTAAGGCTATAGGAATCTTGAGAGAGGTTGGGTTAACCGGCAGGGTTATTGATATGAAGCCTTATAAGGATCCGGATGAATTTATCAAGGCGCTTGGCAGGGAAGCCTACGAGGAAAGGGTTCAGTCTGCGGTTTCCGCTACGGCTTTTGAGATAGACACCATTGCCCGGGGCTATAATATCAAGGACCCGGAGGAAAAGGTTAAATTTGCAAAGGATGCAGCCAGAAGATTGTCTGCCATAGAAGAACCGGTGGTGCGGCACAGCTATATAGATGCGGTATCAGAGCAATATGGCTTGGACAGAGATGGCTTTAAGGAAATGGTTACAAAGTACGGAGCTGTTGCCATGGAACAGGTGCCACGGCAAAGTGAAGCTGCTAACAAAAGAAATGAAGCCGATACAGTAACGGATGTAAGTAAGACCCAGAGTCTCCTTTTGACATGGATGGTCAACGACCCGGTTCTGTTTAAACTGTTAGATGGGGTGGTTGACGAGGAGGATTTCACAGATGAGTCCTGTATGGCTGTGGCAAAGCTTTTATACAAGCAATATAGAGATACAGGAACAGTAAAGCCGGCTGCAATAGTGGATATGTCGGATGACGTTGACAAGCAGAGACTGGTGGCAGGAATGCTACAGACTGAGCTTCCCTTTGAAACAAATCATGAGGAACGGGAAAGAGCCTTGAATGATGTTGTGAGGAAGGTAAAGCTCGATAAAATAGATAGGGAGCTGGCTGAAAGCTCTGGAGATATGGCGAAATTTCAACAGCTGATTATGACCAAGGCTAAGCTGAACAAATTGCATATTTCACTTAATAATGGATAGAATAATTAACACTATGGAGGATATTAACGAGATGGAAGAAAATCAGATAATGGAACAGGAAAATCAGGTGAAGGATCCGGCGATGGAGGAAAAATTTCATGCCAAGCTTGAGGAGCTTCTTGAGATTGCAAAGAAAAAGAAAAATGTCATTGAGGATACAGAGATAATTAATCATTTTAATGATTGTAAGGACATGGAACTTAATACCGAGAGGATGATTGAGATATTTGAGTTTCTTGAGAAAAATAGCGTAGATGTCCTTACCATTACAGACGACGAAGATGATGAGGAACCGGATGATTTACTGCTGGAGGCGGATGATGTAGAGGATGTTGATGTTGAACATATTGATTTATCTGTTCCTGATGGTGTTAGTATAGAAGACCCTGTTCGTATGTACCTTAAAGAGATTGGAAAGGTTCCCCTTCTGAGTGCTGAGGAAGAAATTGAGCTTGCAAAGAGAATGGAGGAAGGGGATGAGGAAGCGAAGAAAAAACTTGCTGAGGCGAATCTCCGACTGGTTGTCAGTATTGCTAAGAGATATGTGGGCAGAGGTATGCTTTTCCTTGATCTTATTCAGGAGGGTAATCTTGGTTTGATTAAGGCTGTTGAGAAGTTTGATTATAGAAAGGGTTATAAGTTCAGTACTTATGCAACATGGTGGATCAGACAGGCTATCACCAGAGCCATTGCTGATCAGGCAAGAACAATTCGTATTCCGGTTCACATGGTAGAGACCATTAACAAGCTTATTCGTGTTTCAAGACAGCTGCTTCAGGAGCTGGGAAGAGAACCACTCCCGGAGGAAATTGCTGAGGAAATGGATATTCCTGTGGAGCGTGTACGAGAAATTCTTAAGATTTCACAGGAACCGGTTTCTCTTGAAACACCTATTGGTGAGGAGGAGGACAGTCACCTTGGTGATTTTATTCAGGATGAGAATGTTCCTGTACCGGCTGAAGCTGCTGCCTTCACATTGTTAAAGGAACAGCTGGTGGAGGTGCTTGGTACTCTTACTGAGAGGGAACAGAAGGTGCTTAGACTTAGATTTGGTCTTGATGACGGAAGAGCAAGAACCCTGGAAGAGGTTGGTAAGGAGTTTAAGGTTACAAGAGAGCGTATCAGACAGATAGAAGCTAAGGCTCTTAGAAAACTGAGACATCCTAGCAGAAGCAGAAAGCTTCGGGATTACCTTGAGGATAATAACTAAAAGTCTGGAGAATTAATTATGATAAAATTGTCTGATAGAATGCAGGCAGTTGCAGATATGGTTGCAGGAGAAAAAAAAGAGGGGCTTGTCGTTGCCGACATAGGCTGTGACCATGCTTATGTATCCATTTATTTGGTTCAGAATGCAATATGTCACATGGCAATTGCAATGGATTTAAGACCCGGACCTTTGAAAATTGCCGGTGATAATATAAGAGAGTGTGGATTGGCTTCCGCAATAGAAACAAGATTATCCGATGGATTCGAGAAGCTTGTTCCACGGGAAGCAGACTGTGCCGTTATTGCAGGTATGGGTGGACTGCTGATGGTGGATATTCTGAAAGCAGGATACATGCACACAGATGCGGGAATTACCCTGGTACTTCAACCTCAGTCTGATGCTCATAAGGTTAGGGAGTACATTTTGGAAATAGGCTATGATATATTTGAAGAGTGTATGCTTATTGATGAAGGAAAGTATTATACAGTCATGAAGGCTGCTCCTGCTAAGGACAGGGTGAAGCCATATTCGGATGTGGAGCTTCTCTACGGAAGAAAGCTTATTGAGGGAAATTCTCCTGTTCTAAGAAGCTATCTTGAAGATAAGCTACATAAAAATCAGGAATTGATGGGTGCAATGCAGCATATATTATCAGATAAGGCAAAGCTGAGGCTGGAGGAATTGATGAGAGAAAATGACCTGATAAATAAAACCCTGCAGAACGACATGGCTGGTAAAAGGACAATTATACAGAGGTAATGCTATGAAATGTAGTGAAATAATTAAGATTTTAGAGAGACAGTCTCCCAGAGAGTACGCCATGGAGTGGGATAATGTAGGACTTCTGGTGGGAAGAAGAGATAAGGAAGTTAAGAAAATAATGATAGCTGTTGACGCCACTGAATCTATTGTTCAAGCTGCAATAGAACAGGGTGTAGATATGATTATCACACATCATCCTATTATTTTCTCTAAGCAGGGAAGGGTGAATGATGAGACTCCGTTGGGACGGAAGCTGCTGGCATTGATAGAGAATGGTATTGCATGCTATGCCATGCATACAAATTTTGATACCAAGGGTGGTATGGCAAAGGAAGCTGCAGCCATGATGGGATTTAAAAATACTGAGGTTCTTGAGGAGACTCTGTATGGGGAAGGACTCGGACAGACCGGTATTCTTGACAAGCCAATGACTGTTGCGGCGTTGGCTGATAAGGTTAAACAGGTGTTTGAGCTTGATAGTGTTATGGTATATGGAAATGTGGATGCCAGGGTTGAGAAGGTTGCTATACTTCCGGGTTCCGGAAAGAGCGACATCGGGCTGTGTGGCAGAAAAGGTGTTGAATGTCTGATAACAGGTGATATCGGACATCATGAGGGCTTGGATGCCTTGGAGCTAGGCGTGAATGTTATTGATGCATCCCATTATGGAATAGAGAAAATATTTATGGGATTCATGTATAGATATCTGAAGGATTTTTGTACAGGAGTAGAAATAGGAATAGCGGATTCGGGAGTTCCTTTTGTTGTTATGTAAATCTCGTCCCGATAGAAAAGGGGGTATTTTATATGGATAAGATTATGGTTATATTAAACAGTGAGGCACATGAGATAGATAAGATGTCTACAATTGAAGACCTGATTGCTTCAGTGTTGCCTGAGGATAGGTATAAATATGTCCTTGCATTTGTGGATAAGAAGTTATCGGAGCTCGGAACTGTGCTTGATAGAAATTGTGAGGTTGAGCTTCTTGGCAAGAATACTGTAATGGGAATAGAAACATACAAGAGAAGTCTTACCCTTATAATGGTTAAGGCGTTTTCTGATGTTTTGGGAGAGACTCCTCATAGAATAAATGTAATGTATTCCATGGGCAAGGGTTATTTCTGTCGTTTGATTTCTGATGAGGCTAAGCTTACAGAGAACCTTATCTTGGATGTAAAGGCAAGAATGAGGGAGCTTGTGGAACAGGATTTGCCTATTGTCAAAGAGTCTCTTGGCACGGAGACGGCTATCGAACGATTTAAGAATCAGGGAATGATTGACAAGGAGAAGCTGTTCAGCTTTAGAAGGGTGTCTAAGTCCAATGTATATAGTCTGGATGGCTATAATGATTATTTCTATGGGTATATGGTGCCTTCAACAGGATATATTTCCTGTTTTGATTTATTTGCCTATGATGATGGCTTTGTGTTAATGGCACCGAATAAGGATAAGCCGTATGAATTACCGGAGTTTGTTCCTCAGAAGAAGCTGTTTCATGTTTTAAAAACCTCGGATGAATGGAGCAAAACCCTGAATGTTAATACCGTTGGTGATTTGAATGAGGCTATTACCAATGGTGATATCAGGGAGCTTATGCTGGTACAGGAAGCTCTCCAGGAGAAGCAGATTGCACATATTGCAGACCTGATAAAGGAAAATGATAAGAAAATAGTTCTCATAGCCGGACCTAGCTCGTCGGGCAAGACTACGTTCTCTCACAGGCTGAGTATTCAGCTTAGAGCACATGGACTGAGACCATATCCGCTTGCCTTGGATAATTATTTTGTAGATAGGGAATACACGCCTAAGGATGAAAATGGTAATTATGATTTTGAATGCATAGAAGCAATGGATCTTGAATTATTTAATTCAGATATGAGTAAACTTCTAAAGGGAGAGGAAATAGAAATACCAACCTTTAACTTTGCCTTGGGCAAGAAGGAATATAAGGGAAAGATGCTTAAGCTTATGCCGGGGGATGTACTTGTAGCTGAGGGTATCCATGCATTGAATCCGTTGATGACCAGCGGACTTCCTAACGAGAGTAAATTCAAGGTTTATATCAGTGCATTGACTCAGTTGAATGTAGATGAACACAACAGAATACATACGACTGATGGTAGACTCATTAGAAGAATTGTCAGAGATGCAAGAACAAGGGGAAACAATGCCCAGGATACGATTGCCATGTGGCCGTCTGTAAGAAGAGGCGAGGAAAAATACATCTTTCCATTCCAGGAGGAGGCAGATATAATGTTTAACTCGGCACTTATCTATGAGCTGAGTGTGATAAAACAGTATGCAGAGCCATTGCTTTTTGCCGTTCCAAAGGATAGCTTCGAATACTATGAGGCAAAGAGACTTTTGAAATTCCTGGATTATTTTCTGGGCTTAGAGGTTACCAATATTCCTATGAATTCGATTTTGCGTGAATTTGTAGGGGGAGGATGCTTTGATTTATAAAAACTTTTTATTACAACAAGGAGATAAGCTATGTGTGGAATATGTGGTTTTACAGGACGGATTGGAGAAGACAGCAGAGATGTGCTGACACATATGATGGAGAAAATAATTCATAGAGGACCGGATTCCTTCGGACAATATATCGATGACGGAGTTGCTCTGGGCTTTAGAAGACTTAGCATCATTGATCTTGATAATGGTTCACAGCCTATGAAAAATGATGCCGGAGATGTAGTCGTTGTATTCAATGGAGAAATATACAACTACAAGGAGATGAGAGCTACCCTGATAGAGAAGGGCTATAAGTTTAACAATAATTCTGATACGGAATGTCTGATTCATGGATATGAGGAATATGGTAAGGATTTGGTTAATCATTTAAGAGGTATGTTTGCCTTTGTTATCTGGGATAAGAAAAAGAAGCTTGCCTTCGGTGCAAGGGATCATTTTGGAATAAAACCATTTTACTATGCCATGATAGACGATAATCTTGTGTTTGCCTCAGAGATTAAAAGTATATTGGCGTATCCGGGCTATAAAAAGCAGGTGAACAGAGCGGCTTTACAGGCTTATCTTACCTTTCAATACTCGGTTTTGCCGGAAACCTTTTTCAAGGGAATATATAAGCTTATGCCCGGGCACACCATTACCTTTGAGAATGGCAAAATAGATATTGAGAGATATTACGAGGCTACCTTTGAGCCGGAGGAGGGACTTACCCTTGATGAGTGGGTTAATCGTATAGATGAGGCGACAAAGGATTCTGTTGAACATCATATGATTAGTGATGTTGAGGTTGCTTCATTGCTTTCTTCAGGTGTTGATTCGAGCTATCTTGTTGCCAGATACAGCGGAGCGAAAACCTTTACTGTTGGATTTGAAAATGATGGCTATGCAGAGATAGATTACGCAAAGAAATTATCAGAAAAGCTGGAGCTTGAGAATTATGCCAAGACCATAACACCGGAGGAGTATTGGAAGGTTCTTCCATGCGTTCAGTATTATATGGATGAGCCTCTTGCCGATGCATCCTGTGTGGCATTATATTTTGTAGATAGGGAAGCGGCAAAGCAGGTTAAGGTTGTCCTTTCGGGAGAGGGAGCAGATGAATTCTTCGGGGGCTATAACATTTACCATGAGCCGTTTTCGTTAAAACCTTTTAAAAAGATTCCAAAGCCGGTTAAGGCTGTTATGAAGAAGGTTGCTCAGGTGGCACCTGACATAAAAGGCAGGGATTTTATCATAAGAGGCTGTACACCTCTCCGAGAAAGGTTTGTGGGTAATGCCTTCAGGTTCAACGAGAAGGAGGCAAATAAAATTCTTAAGCCTTCACCGGAGCTTTCTAAGAAATATATTGGCTCTATAACGGGCTCCTTCTATGACAAGGCAGAGGCTGCAGGCTATGATGATGTGACCAAGATGCAGTATATTGATATGAACTTCTGGCTGATTGGTGATATTCTTCTTAAGGCTGACAAGATGAGCATGGCACATTCTCTTGAGTCAAGAGTTCCTTTTTTGGACAAGGAGCTTTTTGAGACGGCAAGAAGGCTGCCTACAGAATTTAAGATACATGAAAAAACAACCAAGTATGCCTTTAGGGAATGTGCTAACAAGTATCTTCCTCAGGAGGTCGCAAGTAAGAAAAAGTTAGGATTCCCTGTGCCTATTGCAAAGTGGCTCAGACAGGATACCTATTATGAGAAGATTAAAACCGCATTTACAGGCAGTGATGCTCAGGAGTTTTTCAATACAGAAAAGCTGGTGGAGCTTCTGGACAAGCATAGGGCAGGAAAGCGGGATAACAGCAAGAAGATATGGACAGTTTATATGTTTCTTGTGTGGTATGGAATCTATTTTGGAACAGCTGGA
>JBJENB010000032.1:0-10776 GCA_051879975.1 Wujia sp. | reverse complement strand
GGCCTCTTCCTTTTATTTTTTTAGTTTCTTGCCAACTATAATTTTACTCTAAGCTTATCCTTACTCGGCATCAGTTGGCGATGCCGGTACACCATTGTCCAAAAGGAAGGCGTAAACCTTCTCACTTAATGCATAATATGCTATATCCTCATCCGTATAATGCTCGTACAGCTCAGTCTCATCCACATCAAGCTCCTCAAGCATTAATTCCTTCTGAGCATCAATCTCATCCTTACTAACAGTTATATTTTCTGACTTTGCTATGGCACAGATAAGAATCTTCTCGTCCATATAGCTCTTTGCAAGATCAGCGACATAAGCTCTGAAATCATCCTCTGAGGACATACCATATACACTTGAAATATACGTTCCCAAATCATAGCCTGCTGATGTAGCTGCTTCCTGTACAGAACCGATTGCCTCATCAATCAAATCCTGCATTTCTGCCTCCGGATATTCCTTGATAGTAGAATTCTCCATGACAACAGTAATTACATTGCTCTTATTGTAGGACAAATCGTAGTTATTGTAGGACTCCTGCATACTGTCTCTAAGCCCTGTTTCAAATTCCTCAACCGTTGTATAATTTGTATACTGGGCAATAAGCTCATCATTATACTCCGGATAAATACTCTCGGTAATATAATTAATTGTAACCGCAAATACAGCATCCCTGCCGTCTAAAGTATCTACACCATAATCCTCCGGAAATGTAACCTCTGCCTCAAAGGTTTCTCCTACCTCGTGTCCGGCAAGCTGGTCATCAAAAAGAATCATTCCAGAACCTACCGTATAGTCATATCCTGCACCTGCGGTCGAACCGCCTTCAAATTCTACACCATCCACAGTTCCGACAAAATCAATATTGATACTGTCACCTTCCTCTACCTTACCCTCTGTAACCTGTTCTGAGGTGGCATAGGTTGACAGAAAACTGTTTATCTGCGACTGTATCATATCGTCAGAAACCGTTGTCTCGTACTTTTCATACTCAACGCCCTTATATTCACCAAGCTCACAGTAAGCTGCGTATTTATCTACCATTTTGTCTACATCAACGCCCTTCTTACCGCATCCGCTTACCAAAGTAAGCCCCATTGTCAGTGCTACAAGGCTACCCATCTTTTTTATATTTCTCTTCATAATATAAATCCTTCCATATCAATAATTTATTCTGCTTCTACTAGACTTTTATAGCACATTTCTAGAAAAAAATAAAGTCACTTTTCGTATTTCACATTTAAATCACAGATGAACATCCAAATAAATCCATTGAAAAATAAAGATTTTACACATTTTGCCAATTCAAAATGGTTTTTGAATCACAATATCTTGTAATTTTATTATTTTTTATTACTAGATTTAGTAGACAAACACCATTTCAAGTGCTATAATCAAAATCCGTGGAGGAGTTATTGTATTACATCTATAGCCACGTCATTTTCGTCACAGGACGATTCATTATAACATATTTTTATTTTTCAGGAGAGGTATTATGAAGGTAATTAAGCGTGATGGCCATACTGTTACGTATGACCGTACAAAAATCATTGTAGCCATTCAGAAGGCTAATGCAGAGGTTGAGCCCTGCGAGAAGATTTCCGATGAGAAGATTGAGGAAATTGTAGCCGGAATTGAGGCTAAAAATCGTTCAAGAATGTTAGTTGAGGACATTCAGGATATTATCGAGCAAAAGCTTATGGATGAAAGAAAGTTTGTGCTTGCCAAGACTTATATCATTTACAGATACACAAGAGAGCTTGTTCGTAAGGCTAATACCACCGATGATTCCATACTAAGCCTTATTCAAAACAGAAATAAGGATGTTATGGAGGAAAACTCTAACAAGAATGCAACTGTTGCTTCTACCCAGAGGGATCTTATTGCCGGTGAAGTATCTAAAGACCTTACCAAGAGAGTTCTTCTTCCTGAAAAAATTTCAAAGGCTCACGAGGAAGGTGTACTTCATTTCCATGATGCGGATTACTTCCTTCAGCCAATATTTAACTGTTGTCTCATCAACATTGGTGATATGCTGGACAACGGCACAGTTATGAACGGAAAGCTCATTGAAAGTCCGAAGAGCTTTCAGGTTGCATGTACCGTTATGACCCAGATTATTTCTTCTGTTGCCAGCTCACAGTACGGTGGTCAGTCGGTTGACATCAAGCATCTCGGAAAGTATCTCCGCAAAAGCTACAACAAATATAAGAGCAAGCTTGTGGAAGAATACGGAGATAAGATTGATGACGAAATTCTTGAGAAGATGGCTCAGGAGCGTCTCAGTGATGAGCTTCGCTCAGGCGTTCAGACAATTCAATATCAGATTAATACGTTGATGACCACTAATGGTCAGTCACCATTTGTTACGCTCTTCCTTAATCTTGATCCGAAGGATGAGTATATAGAAGAAAACGCCATCATCATTGAGGAAATTCTTCGTCAGAGACTTGAAGGTATTAAAAATGAAAAAGGCGTGTACGTAACACCTGCTTTTCCTAAGCTAATCTATGTCTTGGATGAGCACAACTGTTTAAAGGGTGGCAAGTATGATTATATTACAGAATTAGCTGTAAAGTGTTCTGCCAAGAGACTTTATCCTGACTATATTTCAGCCAAGAAGATGCGTGAAAATTATGAGGGAAATGTATTCTCATGTATGGGCTGTCGTTCCTTCCTGTCACCTTGGAAGGATTCTGAGGGCAACTATAAGTGGGAAGGACGTTTCAACCAGGGTGTTGTAAGTCTTAATCTCCCTCAGATTGGTATTATTGCCAAGGGCGATGAGGATAAATTCTGGAAGCTCCTTGACGAGAGACTTGAACTTTGCTTTGAGGCTCTTATGTGCCGTCATCGTGCTCTTCTGGGAATTACTTCCGACGTGAGTCCTGTACATTGGCAGTATGGTGCCATAGCGCGTCTTAAGAAGGGTGAAAAAATTGACCCACTCCTCAAGGATGGCTACTCAACCATTTCACTTGGTTATATAGGTCTTTACGAATTAACCAAGCTTATGAAGGGCGTAAGCCATACCGATCCTGTGGGTGAGGAATTTGCCCTGAAGGTTATGAAGAAGCTTCGCGCAGCCTGTGACAAGTGGAAGGCAGAAACCGGTCTTGGCTTCGGTTTATACGGAACCCCTGCTGAGTCACTGTGCTACAGATTCGCCCGTATTGACCAGGAGCGTTTTGGTACTATTAAGGATGTTACAGATAAGGGTTATTACACGAATTCATATCACGTAGATGTTCGTGAGAAGATAGATGCATTTAGTAAATTCAGATTTGAGAGTCAATTCCAGACCATCTCATCCGGCGGTGCAATATCTTATGTTGAGATTCCTAATATGAGGCACAACCTTGAAGCGCTTCAGGAGGTTGTACGATTTATATATGACAATATTCAGTATGCAGAATTTAACACGAAGTCTGATTACTGTCATGTATGTGATTATGACGGTGAAATCATTGTAAATGATGACAATGAATGGGAATGCCCACAGTGTGGAAACAAGGATCATTCAAAAATGAATGTGACAAGGCGTACCTGTGGTTATCTCGGAGAAAACTTCTGGAATGTAGGTAAGACCAAGGAAATTAAGTCAAGAGTACTTCACCTGTAATTTTATGGATGAAATACCCCGGAATTCTTAAACAGGCTTCCGGGGTTTATTATTAAGGAGATATGATTTCTTATGAATTATGCAGATATTAAATATATAGATGTTGCCAATGGTCCCGGAATACGGGTTTCCCTCTTTGTATCCGGTTGTACCCATCACTGCAAGGGATGCTTCAATCAGGAAACCTGGGATTTTAATTTTGGCCAACTATTTACAGAAGAACAAATTGACGAAATAATAAAGTATCTTGAGCCAAATCACATAAAAGGCTTGTCCTTACTTGGCGGTGAACCCTTTGAATATAGCAACCAACAGGGATTGCTTCCATTACTCAGACGTTTCAAGGAGTGCTATCCGGACAAGGATGTATGGTGCTATACCGGTTACCTTTTTGACAAGGATATTCAGGAAAAGATGATGGTTAAATGGCCGGAAACAAGAGAGATCATCAATTATATAGATATACTTGTTGACGGCGAATTTAAAGAGGATTTAAAGGACTTAAAATTAAGATTTAAGGGCTCATCAAACCAAAGAATTATTGATGTAAAAAAGTCCTTAGAAACAAATTCTATAGTATTATGGGAAGGTGAGGTTCAGTAAATGATTACACGAATGAATGTGGAAATAAAGAAGCTTAAAGATAACGCAACGATTCCAACCTATGGCTCTGAAAATGCAGCCGGAGCAGACTTGTATGCATGTCTGGAGTCACCGGTTACTATTGAGCCGGGGGAAACATATCTGGTTCCTACAGGTCTTGCCATGGCACTTCCTGAGGGTTATGCCGGACTCATTTACGCAAGAAGTGGGCTTGCTTCCAAAAAGGGACTGGCACCGGCCAATAAGGTTGGTGTTGTAGACTCAGACTACAGAGGCGAGGTAATGGTAGCATTGCACAATCACTCTAAGCAGGCAGCTACAATCGAACACGGAGAGCGTGTTGCACAGCTGGTGGTAACCCCTTATATTATGTCTGTATTCAACACAGTTGACGAGCTGGATGACACAAAAAGAGGCACCGGCGGTTTTGGTTCCACAGGTGCCAAATAATAGATTATTTTACCAGCTTTATGCTATCATAAACGGTCATATCAATGGACTCCGGATAAGAAAATTCGGAGTCTATCTTATTTTTCCAGGTGACGAAATTATCCTTAAGTCTATTATCTATCTCCTCTGATGTAAGCTTCTCCTTCATAGCTGCCGTAGCCTTAACATCAGTAAGCTCAATCATTTCAAACACGTGGTATCCGTATTCACTCTCAACCACAGTACTATATTCACCATTCTCCATAGCATAAAGTATATTATATATTTCATCCCCATACACTCTTTGTATTTCCTCCGGAGACATGGTCTGTTGCTTAGACTCCTTCAGCTTATAATATTCTGCCAGATTTTCAATATTCTCGGCATCCTTATTCTCGTCAAGGGTTGCCGTGGCAAGGGCACTGCAGGCTGACAGGGCATTTTCGTATTGAATCTTTCTCTGTTCCTCGTTGTATTTGACTACATTACCAGAACTGTCAAGATAATAGCATTGAAAGTACATGTCATAGAATGTAGTCATTCTTGCCTGCTCATCTGATATTTCAACCGGATCATCCTCAAGGAGCTTCTGTTCCACCATATCCGCCAAAAGATTCTCCTTCATTACCTGGTAGCAAAGCTCCTGATTTAGCTCATACAGCTCAATATCGGCATCCGTTAGTCCATCATAGAATTCCTTTGACTCTGTCTCAAGCTTCTCCTCATCACTGTCAGAGAGCCTTATATCAAGCTCCTCCACATGGGCGTTGTAGGTTTTTACTCTGATTATCTCTTCAATAACCTGCTGCCTTGTAAGACTTTCCATAGTAATGGATTCATCCCCATCTTCAGAAAGGGATATCTCCCACACATTTTCTCCATAAGCAGACTCATATAGCTCCTTAACAGAATTGATGTATATATATACCTCTCCCTTGGAGATATCCATATCCCCATAGGTAAACACAACCGTTCCTTCCTGTGTTTCAGCTTCATTACTAGTTTTTCCACAGCCTGTACAAAGACAAAGCACAAGCACCATACATATTACAATCATTTTTTTATTCATGAGTATCCTCCGTCAAAAGGCTTATATTACCTATAACCTGTTCAACCTCTTTTAACAATTCATCCTGAATAGTCTTAGAAAGCTTAATATGAAATCCGGAATTCTTACCCGGTACAAACCGTAGCTTACCCTTATAACGCTTCAGCAGCATATCCATTCTTTCAGGGTGTACCGGTGCCTCCGGCCATATAATAAATTGTACCTCATCCCCCACATATTTCACATCTGAAATATATGCTCTGTGTGCCATAGCCTTAAGATATGCCACCTCCAGGAGTCTGTAAAAGGCCTTAGGCGGCTCGCCAAAGCGGTCCTTGACCTCCTCAATGATAGCTTCATTTTCCTCCCGGCTTTCACATCTTGATATTCGCTTATACAAATCAAGCTTCATATATTCATTTTTAACATAGGTATCCGGGATATATGCATCAAGAGGCAGCTCAATGGAGGTCACAAAATCTGCCTCCTCCTTCTCTCCTGACAGACGCCTTATGGCATCATTCAGCATCTTGCAATACAAATCATAGCCCACAGCCTCAATATTGCCTGACTGCTCCTGTCCTAAAAGATTACCGGCACCTCTTATCTCCAAGTCCTTCATAGATATTTTATATCCCGAACCAAGCTCTGTAAACTCCCTAATTGCCTTTAATCTCTTTTCGGCAACCTCTTTAATCATCTTATCTCTTTTATACATTAAAAATGCATAGGAGCTTCTGCTTGATCTTCCGACTCTTCCTCGAAGCTGATACAGCTGGGATAAGCCAAAATTATCTGCGTCATGGATAATAATCGTATTTACATTCGGAATATCAAGCCCTGTTTCAATAATGGTCGTTGAAACCAGTACGTCAATCTCATGATTGATAAATGCTCTCATGATATCCTCAAGCTCTCGCTCGTTCATCTTGCCATGGGCAAACTGAATCCTTGCGTCAGGCAATACACTCCTTAATTCAATGGTTATGTCCTCTATGGTATTAACTCTGTTATATACATAATATACCTGTCCCTGTCTGTTTAACTCTCTGTTGATAGCCTCCTTGACAAACTCAATGTCATACTCCATGATATAGGTCTGAATCGGCATTCTGTCCACAGGAGGCTCCTCCAGGAGACTTATATCCCTAAGACCCACAAGGCTCATATGAAGGGTTCTCGGTATCGGCGTTGCGGTAAGTGTCAGCACATCCACATTTTTCTTAAGCTGCTTTATCTGCTCCTTATGCTTAACTCCGAAGCGCTGCTCCTCATCTATGATAAGGAGACCGAGATTTTTAAATGCTATATCCTTAGACAAAAGTCTGTGAGTACCTATAACAATATCAACCGCGCCGGACTTCAGGTCCGCAATCGTCTGCTTTATTTCCTTTGGTGTACAAAATCTTGAAAGCATACGAATACTTACAGGATAATCCTTCATACGCCCTCTGAAGGTATCATAATGCTGTTCTGCAAGGATGGTTGTAGGCACAAGATATGCCACCTGCTTATTGTCCTGAACAGCCTTAAAGGCAGCTCTGATTGCAACCTCAGTCTTACCGAAGCCAACATCCCCACACACAAGTCTGTCCATGATTCTGTCGCTTTCCATATCCCTCTTGGTATCATCAATGGCCCTCTGCTGATCCAGGGTTTCCTCGTAAGGAAACAGCTCTTCAAACTCTCTCTGCCATTCGGAATCCTTTGAATAGGCAAAGCCCTTGTTGGTCTGTCTTATGGCATACAGCTCCACCAGCTCCTTGGCAATATCATCCACATGTCGTTTTACATTGGTTCTGACCTTCTCCCACTCTGTTCCGCCAAGCTTATTCAGCTTGATTCTAGTGGCCTCCTTACCTGACAGCTTACCTATCATGTTAAGCTGTTCAACCGGTATGAACAGCTTGCTGCCCTTGGCATATTCGATACTGATATAATCCTTGAGACGTCCGTCTGTCTCCACCTTTTCTATGCCGCGGTATATTCCGACTCCATGACGCTCATGGACAACATAATCTCCTACAGAGACATCCGCAAAGCTATTAATTTTATCGCCTTTAAATTTTGGCAGTTTTCTTCTCTTCTTTAGCGCCTTATCCACAAAGATATCGCTCTCAGATACCACAACCAGCTTGGAATCAGGAAGCTCGAAGCCCTTCTCCATTCTTCCGGTAGTAACAAGAACGACACTTGGAACCAAAGGCTTATCTTTATTATCCGTATAATGCGCCACAACATCATTTTTACTTAAATCTGCGGCTATTCTCCTTGCTCTTGTTGCCGAAGGTGAAAGAATGACCACCCGGTATTTTTTCTTACGCCATTTCTCAATATCGGTCATGAGTGACTCAAAGCTATTGTTATAGCCGATAAGCTCCTTTGAATTCATCATAACCTCTGCCTTTTCACCCCAAGCCGTCTGTCTGGCGTAGAGCATTGACATTAAAATAAGTCTCCTCTGATTGAGCCTTCCAACGATCTCCTTGCCATCAAACAATACATTTGCCTGTGTTGGAAGAACATAACCACCCTCCAGTCTTCCTTCCATGGAGGCAGCAAACTCTCTTGAATAAACGGCTGCCTGCCTGTTTACTCTCTCCGGCTCATCAATAAAAATTTCTGCCTGTCTGTCAAAGTAATCCAAAAATGAAACCGTTTCGTCATAAAAGTATTCCACCATACTGTCAAGTCCCATGGTAGAATTAAACTCCTGAAGCTCCTCCTTGACATTTTCAACCATCTTATTAAGTCTGGCATACTGCTCCGAGCGAAATTCCTTCTTTAATTTCTCAGATTGGATCTTATATTCCTTTTCAAGCTTCCGTATACCCTTATCAATTCTTTCCTCTGTAAGCACCATCTCACAGGATGGGAAGATCACAACCTCTTCCAGCTCCTCTATAGAACGCTGACTCTCCGCATCAAAGCTTCTTATGGACTCCACCTCATCGCCCCAAAGCTCAACACGATAAGGACACTCCTCTGTAAGAGGGTATATATCAATAATACCTCCCCTGACAGAAAACTGTCCTGCTGACTCAACCATGGCTGTTTTCTCATATCCAAGAGTAATAAGCCCCTTGGATAATTCCCCTACATCCAAATTGTCACCCTTTTTAATTGTCTTAACATGCTCAAGTATATGTGACAGCGGCGGTATCCTGTCCATCAGACCCTCTATGGTAGTGACCACCGTTACCCTGTCTCCCTGAGCTATCTTTCGAAAGATTTCAAGTCTGCTTTGTGCTGTTGCATTGCTGTGAATATCAGCATAGTAAAACAACGCATCCTTAGCCGGATAATAATACACCTGCCTGTCGTAGAACCTGTAATCCTCCACAAGCTCTCTGGCTCTTCGTTCCTCATAGGTGACGATAAGTCTGACAGATGATTTTCTCTCCACCGCTTCTATCATAATCGGAAGAGTTCTGCTATCCATACCGTGAACATGCACCGGCAGGGTAGCACTGTCAATATATCCCTTGAGCTTAGCATAGCCTGAATCATCCTGAAATGCTTTAACCAATGACTGCATCGCCTTGCTCCTCCATCACTATCTAATTATATCTGTTCATAGCTGCATCAGCGCCCTCTTTCACAATATCCGCCGCTGCACTGCACGCCCTGTCCACAGCATCCCTTATGCTGTCTAACTCATCCTTCTTAAATCGTCCCAGAACGTAATCTGCCAAATCCATTCCGGAAGGCTTCTCTCCCACACCAACCTTTATTCTGTCAAAGGTATCTGTTCCGATATGAGCGATAATATTTTTGATACCGTTATGTCCCCCGGCGCTACCCTTCCTACGGATTCTGAGTCTGCCCACATCCATGCTGATATCATCATAGATAATTATCAAATCAGAAGGGTCGCATTTATAGAAATCCAGTATCTCCCTTACGCTTTCGCCGCTTAAATTCATATAGGTCTGGGGCATGGCGAGAATAACCTTCTCCCCCTCAATTATACCCTTGCCGATAAGTGCCTTGTGTTTTTTGGTATCAACCCTTATGCCATATTTATCGCTAATATTATATATTACGGAAAATCCCACATTATGTCTGGTACCCTCATACTCCCTTGTAGGGTTTCCCAAGCCAACTATTATCTTCATTTTACATCCTAGCCTTCATAATCTCCTCTGCCTCAGCTAACTGGGCAGTCGTATTTACTCCTCTTATTTCGTCAACGTCAGTCCCTGAAAGTGCCATAGCAGCCACTCTCATACCTCTCTCCCTGATAAGCCAAATTGTATCCGTAAGGTAGTATTCCCCGGCAGCATTGTCGTTATTAAGCTGCTCAAGGCTATCTGATAATGCCTTTGAATTGAAAATGTACATACCGGAGTTAATTTCTCTGACAGCCTTCTCCTCCTCGGTTGCATCCTTCTGCTCAACAATCTTAACAAGCTCTCCTACATCATCCTTGATTATCCTTCCATAGCCCGTTGCATCCTCAAGAATGGCCGATAAAACCGTTACTCCATTTCCCTCTCTTCTATGGGTTTCCACAAGCTTCTTCAGGGTAGCACCTGTAATAAGAGGTGTATCACCACAGAGCACGATGGTATCTCCCTCTTCTCCAATAAAATCCTTAGCACATTTTACGGCATGTCCGGTTCCAAGCTGCTCTGTCTGCAAAGCAAATTCCACATCATCCCTGATCTCTGCCTTAACCACATCTGCCTTATAGCCTACTATTGCACAGACCTCATCTGCTCCTGCCTCTCTCGCAGCCCTGATTACATAGTGAACCATCGGCTGTCCCATACATCTATGTACCACCTTAGGTGAATCCGAATTCATACGTGTTCCCTTGCCTGCGGCAAGAATTACTGCGTTAAGCCTGTTCATATATATTCTCCATTCATTATTGATATCAATGTTGAAGAAACCCCAACAAAATTAAAGTGTGAAACTGCATAGCTCCACACTTTAATTATGCCATTATAGATTGTTTTTATCAAGCGGAAATAATCGCATTATTTCCTATTATCCTCATTTTCCGGTCTATAATGATGACAACAGCTCGCCATGGAGCATGAAGCACATCCACTACAGCCCGATGCTT
>JBJENB010000031.1:0-2715 GCA_051879975.1 Wujia sp. | reverse complement strand
TTAGAGCAATCGGCTCATAACCGATCGGTCCGGGGTTCGAGTCCCTGAACGTCCATTTTTTTAATAAGGCCTGGTGGCTCAGCTGGTTAGAGCGCCGCCCTGTCACGGCGGAGGTCGTGGGTTCGAACCCCATCCGGGTCGCTAACAACAGAATAGTTGTATAAGCTTTGCCGGCGTGGCGGAACTGGCAGACGCACAGGACTTAAAATCCTGCGGGACTAATCTCCCGTACCGGTTCGATTCCGGTCGCCGGCATACATGAGAGGTAGCTCAATTCTTGTATTTACAAGGGTTGGGCTATTTTTTATTGCATAGGGAATTGCTTCGCAGCCTTAACATAGGGGTTGTATGAGTTTGTAGGGGAATTATATTGCTTGGGGTGGTGCTGATAAGCTGAAGTATTCATGCGATATCACAGAACACTTAACACTTACGGCAGTTGTTCCTGATATATATGATGGTTGCACTAAGGTGAAAAAGCACATATAAAATTCTTTAACATATTATAATCTTAAAAGATGTAAAGGGCTGTTTTATGAATTATAGTGGTTATACAGAGAAGGTGGATTATGGCGGAATGCCGTATGTAGCGAATATTGAGAAGCGTGCGGTACAGAACACAAATTTTCGAACGACAATTTGGACCGGATGCAACCTACAGATGACCCTTATGTGTATACCTCCGTGCGGAGAAATAGGCTTGGAAATTCATAAGGATACTGACCAGTTTATAAGGGTTGAGCAGGGGATGGCAGTGGTGGTAATGGGAAAACGCAGAAGCTGTCTTGATTTTGAACAAAAAATGTGTAAAGGGGATGCTGCTTTTATACCTGCCGAAACATGGCACAATGTGGTTAACCTAGGTAGAACACCCTTAAAATTATCTGTATTCTATGCTCCACCTAATCATCAAAAAGGCACGGTTCATCGTACTAAGGCGGATGCGGAAAAAGAAGAGTATTAATATTGACGAAATAATATGTGTTAATTAACAGATAGAAAAAGCGGCCTCGTCCGCTTTTTTTGTTAATAAATGTTTACTATAAAGACGTAAAAAACACACTTGAAAATGTTCAAGGGTATTAAACAAATAATTATAGGTTGTGTACTTGGATTATATTTAAAATTTTCGATTTAACATTTTGGTATATTCTGTTATACTAGCATGTGTGACTTGAAGACAAAATATTTGATAGTATTGGAGCAATTATGGATATATCAGCTTATTTTAAGAGTATTGTGGAGCAGGATAAAGCATCGGTTGTTATATGTGATTTACAGCATACTATTATTTACATGAATCCTGCCGCTATCTTTCGATATGGTAAAAGAGGTGGAGCAGAGTTAGTTGGAAAAAGTCTTTTAGACTGTCACAATGATGAATCCTGTAAAATGATTATTGAGGTTGTTAGTTGGTTTAAGAAAAGCAGAGAGCATAATCAGGTACATACATTCTTCAATGAAAAGGAAAATAAGGACGTATATATGGTAGCTCTGAGGGATGATAACGGCGAGCTGATTGGATATTATGAGAAACACGAGTACAGAAACAGAGACAATCAACCACTATATGATTTAAACAGTCTGCAATAACAAGAGATGGAGATGATTTTTTGAAGACAAAGGTTAAGGATATAATAAGTGATATTTTTTCTATTCATGGTGATTCAGCTGACCACGATGAAATAAGGGAAAGAATAATCAGTGGTGGGGAAATCAGGGGCACTAATATGTGTGTATTAGTGCTTGCTATACTTATTGCATCGATAGGCTTAAATATGAACTCTACAGCAGTAATTATTGGAGCAATGCTTGTTTCACCACTCATGGGAAGCATATTGGCAATTGCATACGGCTCTGCAACCTTGGATATTGCACTTGTTAAGAAATCCATAATAGGATTTGTCTTTCAGATAGTATTTTCGGTAACCGCATCAGCTGTCTACTTTAAATTAACACCCATAAAGACTGCTACATCAGAGCTTATTGCAAGAACGCAACCAACAATCTGGGATGTTTGTATTGCTATATGTGGTGGATTGGCAGGAATTATTGGTATGACCAGAAAGGAAAAGTCCAATGTTATTCCCGGGGTGGCTATTGCCACAGCACTTATGCCTCCCCTTTGCACCTGTGGATATGCGATTGCCAATGGCAGACTTGGAATGCTTCTGGGAGCTGGGTACCTGTTTACCGTTAATTCTTATTTTATCTTTATTACAGCAATGATTGTATTGCTTGTTTTAGAGGCACCAAAGGTTGGGATTGTCTCAGAAAAAACGAGAAAAAAGATGGTGCACAAGCTTATAAGAAATACATTGTTTATGATTATACCAAGCTTAATAGTTGCTTTTTTTGTGACAAAGGAGAGTAATAATGTTACTGCAGTTTATGATTCAAGAATTGAAAATGAATCAGTCATTGCACAGATAGATATACTGTTCCCTGAAATAGACAGTGTGAAGGTTGGGTCGGTAGAAGCCATTCAGGAAGACGGAGAGTTTGAATATGAACATGTAATTATTGTTTGCTCACAGGATATGTTGTCCGAGGAGAGAGAAACTCAACTGTTAGAGTGGTTGAAGGAGATTTATAAGGAAGATTATAAATTGATGTACGATTTGCAATAACTGACTAGGGAGGAATAAGATGTATTGCATAAGATGCGGAAAAAAACTATGTGAGGATGCAAATTACTGCCATAATTGTGGGGCA
>JBJENB010000030.1:0-10938 GCA_051879975.1 Wujia sp. | reverse complement strand
AATGTCAAGTATTTCCATAATAAACACCCTTTTAACTTATGATTACTCTTTAGGAAATATAATACCATACATCAGCTCACATTTCTATATCCTACTCTGCAATGATATAAAATAAAGCCATATCAGCAACATATAGTCCTGCTGTGATGCATACTATATATTAGCTATATGGCTATTTTGTTCGTCCGCTTTGAAAACGAATTATTCTATTATCATCATTGTTGTGGTGCATATACACCGGTCTCATTTATTATCTGAGCACTTATCTTTGAAACTGCCGCAGTAGGAACATAGCCCGGAGTGTCAAACAAAAATTCATGCAGCTTTGATACATTTGTCTCCAAGTCAGCAGCTACCAGAATAGAACCCTTGGTAGGATGAGAAACCGCCGTATATTCAAATGGGAAACCTGTATTTTCGGTGAGCTCATAGCTTAACAGATTCTTTGCCAAATCAAGCATCTCATCCTTAGTTATACTGGTGTATACATAAGGGAATACATCATCAATGATTCTGTTGATGGTTGCAACATCCGACTTCTTAGCCTTCTTAATCATCTCACCGAGAACCTCTCTCTGTCTCTCGGTTCTTGTGATATCTCCTCTGTCGGTATATCTGATACGTGCATACGCTGTTGCCTGCGTTCCGTTCAAGGTCTGAACACCTGTTGAGAACACACCATCAGAATAGATTCCGGTTACATTAACCTGTTCTGCTATATAATTATTCAAAGCCTTAAGCTCATTTTCTTCAATACTAATTTCTACACCACCAAGCTCGTCAATGGCCTTAGTTAATGCCATGAAGTTGACCGTTACAAACTCGGAGATTTCCAAATCGAGGTTCGCATTCAGCGTTTTAATTGCCAGCTCCGGTCCTCCATATGCATAGGCATGTGTAATTTTGGTTGTAATACCACCATCGTAATCTACATTGAGCAGAGTATCCCTGTATATAGATACGATTCTAACCTCCTTGGTGTCATTGTTAATACTGGCAATCATGATGGAATCGCTTCTATTACCGGCGCCCATTTGGGTATTATTTCGTGCATCAATACCAAAAAGAGCTATTGTTGTATATCCCTTCTGAGCCTCATTAGCACCCTCATTTATCGCCAGGCTTTCGTTATCCTTAGGCAACTCAAGAATCTGTACCTTATCATATTTTGAATCTATGTAAAATAAGCCATAGCCAATGCCCATGACAACCACAATTACCACTTCAAGTAGCAGAGCTATACCCCACTTAGCATTGGCACTGAGCCTTTTTTTATTTTTTTTGCTCATATTTTTTCCCTTCCGTAACAGATATATCAAAAATCATTCTCGTATATAATACATTATTCGATTTGAAAATACAATACACAAAATGTGTAATATGTGTGTTCATAACTTATTTTTATTCAGGTTGTATTTAATTGGTATTTTTGTTATACTTGGTGAAATAACGTATAATAATATGCAATAAACAGGTGTATTTTATGTTCAGTGAGATTACAAATAATACTATAAATGAAACTATCGTTAATGATGAGAGCTCAGAAACCACAAAACAGACATATTTATGTGTTATAATGCCTGCGTATAACGAAAGTAAAAACATTAAGAGCAATTTGCTTTACACCTCTAAAACCATAGGTTCATTTATTAATAACTATCAAATAATTGCAGTAAATGACGGGAGCTCAGACAACACCTTAGACGGAATCAAGGAAGCTGCCTCTGCGGATTCCAGAATAAAGTACATCAGCTATAACAGGAACAGAGGTAAGGGCTATGCCATATCAACCGGTGTAAAACATGCTGATGCTGAATACATTGCATTTCTGGATTCTGATTTGGAGCTGAGCCCAATAATGCTTCGATACTTCTTAAAGGCACTTCAGGCCACAGGGGCAGATATCGCCATAGGCTCCAAGCTACACAAAAAATCAAAGCTAAAATATCCTCTATCCCGGAAGATAATCAGCTATGGTTATTATTTACTGCTAAAGCTTTTATTTAAGCTTAAAATCAAGGATACGCAGACAGGAATAAAGCTTTTTAAGGCGAAGGTAATTAAACCCATCTGTGAAAATCTGCATTCCAATGGTTATGCATACGATATTGAGATATTGGCTACTGCCGCAAAACAGGGATACACAATAATAGAGATGCCAATTGAGCTTAATTACAGCCGCTCCAAGGCAAATAAGTCAACGATTTCCATCAAATCAGTTATAAAGGTTTTCAAGGAAACCCTTGCTGTTAAGAGAAGAATCAGCAAGCTATAATTACAACACAGGAGGATGTAATGAATAAAAATACAGTTACTGAAAAGCTAAATGCCTATGGTCAGCAACATGTACTCAAGTATTACAACGAATTAACCATTAAGGAACAAACTAAGCTCCTGGAGCAAATAGAAGCAATTGACTGGAGCTTTTCAAAATATCTTGACAAATCTGCTAAAGACTCTGACGGAATAATAGCTCCTTTAGGTGCAATGCCTCTTAAGCAAATCAGAGAATCAGAGGCGCAATATAGAGAGACAGGATTAAAGGCTATCAGAGAGGGAAAACTCTGTCTTCTTCTCCTTGCAGGTGGTCAGGGTACCCGACTCGGATATGATAATCCAAAGGGAACCTTCAATGTAGGTATCAACAGGGAGCTTTATATATTCCAGCTGCTTATGGAGCATACAATGGATGTTGTAAGGGAAGCCGGTTGCTTTATCCCTATGTATATAATGTGTAGTGATATAAACTACGAGGATACAGTTCGCTTTTTTGCAAAGCATAAATTTTTTGGTTATGACCCTGCCTATATTCATTTCTTCGTGCAGGAAATGAACCCTGCCACCGACTTTAACGGCAAGATTTTAATGTCATCCAAATCAACCCTTGCCATGTCTCCAAACGGAAACGGCGGATGGTTTTCTTCCATGCACAGAGCGGGACTTCTGGATTCAATCATAAACTCTAATCTGGAATGGATAAATGTATTTGCCGTGGACAATGTACTTCAGAGAATTGCTGACCCGGTATTTTTGGGAGCAACTATAGAGAGTAAGAAGGAATGTGGTGCTAAGGTTGTATATAAATCAGCACCGGATGAAAAGGTTGGCGCTATGTGTTCGCGGGATGGAAAACCACATATCATTGAGTATTATGAGCTTTCTTCGGAAATGATGAACCAGAAAAACGAGGATGGTTCTCTTGCTTACGGATATGGTGTTATACTGAATTATCTTTTCTCCATTTCAAAGCTTAAAAATACTCTCAATTCGGATATGCCTTTACATGTTGTAAAAAAGGTAGTCCCGTACATTGATGAAAATGGAGAGCTTATAACCCCTTCAGAGCCAAATGGTTTGAAATTTGAAACCCTTGCCCTTGACCTTATTCATGAGATGAATGACTGTCTGGTTTTTGAGGTTGACCGTGAGAAGGAATTTGCACCAATAAAAAATAAAACAGGAGTTGACTCAATAGAGTCTGCCAGAGAATTATTAAGAAAAAATGGATATGTGCTATAAAGCACATATCCATTTTTCTGTCAAATCATTTCGAAGTATTCAAAGACCTGTGTATTGGTGCCATACAGAACATCCTCTCTCCCGGAAACCATGCGGAATATTTTTTCCAATCTATCCCAAGCATCATCTCCGTCTCCCTCATAGCTGTGTCCCCAGATATACAATATCCGAGGCGCATCTGAGGAAGAGTTCAGGAAAGCTTCTATCTTATCAAATATATCCTTATCCTGAAAATGTCCGGTTGCCTTATATCTATACATGTCCCTCTGAGGCTTGAAATCCCAAGTACTCTCTACGGTACGACAATACCTTATGCCGATTTTTTGAAGCATTTCTATTGTTCTGTCATCATAGGCACCGTAGGCATAGGCAGAGCCCTTTATCTCATACCCAAATCTCTCCTCAAGATTCACCTTGTCCTGATGGAATTCCTCATACAGCTCCTCATCAGTCAATCCGGGAGCACCTCTGTGAAGTAGCCCATGCACACAGACCTCATGACCCTCGTACAGCTCCTCTCTAAAAGGATTCAGCTTTCTGACCATAAACTTATCCTTATATAGCCAGTTGTCCTCCTTCCCAATCAGACCACTGTTAAGATTAAAGCTACATTTTAAATTGTATTTGTTCAGAAGCTCTACCAGCTTTATATCCGACTCATTTCCATCGTCAAAGCTGAAGGTAACCGCTTTTAAATATCTCTTATCCATTTCAAATTGCTGATACACTTATGCTTACTCTACTTGGAAAGCTCCTCCTTAAGTATTCTGTTAACCTCTCCGGGATCAGCCTTTCCCTTCATAGCCTTCATTGTCTGACCAACCAGGAAGCCGATTGCCTTTTCCTTACCGCTCTTATAATCCTCCACGGACTTCGGATTATTTGCAACAATCTCCTGAATGGTTGTCCTTAAGGCACCCTCGTCATTTACAGTCTTAAGACCATTTTCCTCAATGTATTTCTCCGGGTCTATATCATCTGTAAATACCTTCTCGAATACCTCCTTGGCAACGGTTCCGTTTATGATCTTTGTATCCACCAGCTTAATTATCGTTGCAAGCTTTGCTGCATCAAGCTTAAGGTCATCAACATCAACCTCATGCTCCTTCATCAGACGCATTGTCTCTACCATGAGCCAATTAGACACCTTTTTAGGTGCTGCTCCCAGTGCTATGGCCTCCTCAAAGATATCCGCAAGATGCTTCGAGTTAGTGAGAATATCTATATCATAATCCGGTATATCATATTCTTCCTTATATCTGATTTTCTTTTCATCACGAAGCTCCGGCTGTCTGTCCCTTATTTCACTCAGCCATTCATCGCTTATTATGATAGGTACAAGATCCGGGTCAGGGAAATATCTATAGTCCTGTGCATCCTCCTTGGAACGCATTGCATAAGAATATTCCTTTTCATCATCCCATCTTCTTGTCTCCTGTATAACCTTCTCTCCTGACTCAAGTAAATCTATCTGTCTTTCCTTCTCATTCTCAATTGCCCTGGCGATTGCCTTGAAGGAATTAAGGTTCTTCATCTCAGTTCTGGTTCCGAATTCCTCTGAACCAACCTCACGGATAGAAAGATTTACATCCGCTCTCATGGAGCCCTCATTGAGCTTGCAATCAGATGCTCCCAGATACTGTATGATAAGACGGAGCTTATCAAGGTAGGCTATTACCTCCTCTGCCGAACGCATATCCGGCTCAGATACAATCTCAATAAGAGGTACACCGGAACGGTTAAAGTCCACAAGAGAGCTGTCGGTAAACGGGTCGTGAACCAGCTTTCCCGCATCCTCCTCCATGTGAATCTCATGTATACGAACAAACTTTTTCTTTCCATCAACCTCTATCTCAACCTTACCATCACGGCAGATAGGATAATAAAGCTGTGATATCTGATAATTCTGTGGATTATCAGGATAGAAGTAATTCTTTCTGTCAAATTTACAGTTCTGGGTTATCTTACAGTTCGTTGCAAGACCAACTGCTATTGCCTTCTCAACCACACCCTTATTGAGGACAGGCAGGGAGCCCGGCATTCCTGTACATACAGGGCAGGTATGGGTATTAGGTGCTCCGCCAAAGGCTGTAGAACATCCACAGAATATCTTGGTCTTAGTAGCAAGCTCAACATGTACCTCAAGACCTATAACGGTTTCATATGTCTTACTCATATTCTAAAGCCCCCTTTCACAAAGACCCTTTGGTGCTTTGCGCTCCATAGTTTTCTCAAATGTATACGCTGCTCTTATGATAGACTTCTCATCGAATATCTGACCCAAAAGCTGAAGTCCGACCGGCATACCATCCTTATCATATCCGCAAGGAAGGGATATACCCGGAAGACCTGCAAGGTTCACGGATACAGTATATATATCACCCAGATACATTTTAATCGGATCACTTAAGGACTCACCGCACTTAAGTGCCGTAGTCGGCGCTACAGGTCCAAGGATAACATCATACTTTTCAAAGGCATCGTCAAAGGCCTTCTTGATAAGAGCCTTAGTCTTAAGCGCTTTTACATAGTACGCATCATAGTAGCCTGAGCTTAAGACAAATGAGCCCAACATAATTCTTCTCTTCACCTCTGCGCCAAAGCCCTCCGAACGGGATTTCTTGTACATATTGTGAAGATCTCTGTACTCCTTCGTTCTGTATCCATATTTTACTCCATCAAATCTCTCAAGGTTAGAGGAAGCCTCCGCAGATGCGATTATATAATACGCCGGAATTGCATATTCAACCATTCCTAGGTCAAACTCCTCTACAATGGCACCCTTTTCCTCAAGTACCTTTGCTGCGGCCAGTACATTTGCCTTTACATCCTCATCTATTCCATCCTTGAAATAATCTCTTGGAATTCCAATCCTCATACCCTTTACATCATCTACAAGTGCCGATGTAAAATCATCTGCTGCGTCGGCATAGGATGTAGAGTCCTTAGGGTCATGTGTGCATATTGCCTCAAGAATTGTTGCACAGTCTGTAACATCCTTGGCAATAGGTCCAATCTGGTCAAGGGAAGAACCGTATGCGATAAGACCGTATCTTGAAACCCTGCCATAAGTAGGCTTAATTCCCGTAACACCGCAGAATGCCGCAGGCTGTCTGATTGAACCGCCTGTATCTGAGCCAAGGGCATAAGGAACCTCATTTGCAGCAACTGCAGCTGCTGAACCGCCTGAAGAACCTCCCGGAACCTTATCAAAATCCCAAGGATTTTTGGTTATTCCATAGTAGGAGGTTTCTGTTGTACTTCCCATGGCAAACTCATCCATATTGGTCTTGCCCACTATTACCGCTCCTGCCTCCTGAAGCTTTATTACCGCCTCCGCAGTATAGGTAGGAACAAAATTGCTAAGTATCTTTGATGAACAGGTGGTAAGCATACCATCTATACACATGTTATCCTTAATTGCAACGGGAACACCTGCCAAAGGCCCGGTTAGCTCGCCATTATCTATTTTTTTCTGAACCTCCTCTGCCTGCTTAAGTGCGCCCTCTCTGTCAACTGTTACAAATGCATTTATCTCAGTTTCAAGCTTTTCGATTCTGTCAAGGAAGGCTGTGGTTGCCTCAACCACACTTATCTCCCCAGCCTTAATCTTTTTTCCAAGCTCTACTGCTGTCATATTCATAATATCCATGGCACATCCTCCTCATCCTAATCAAAGGTCTTAGGAACCTTATAGCAGCCATCCTTTTGCTCCGGTGCATTTTTAAGAAGGTTCTCTCTGTCATCGCCATTGGTTACCACATCCTCCCTAAACACATTGTTTACAGGGAATGCATGGCTCATTGCCTCAACATTTGAAGTATCAAGCTCATCAAGCTTGCCTACATAATCCAGCATATTTGACATATCCTTCTTCGCCTGCTCCTTCTCCTCATCAGAAAGCTCAAGCTTGGCAAGGATACCAACATAATCTATTGTTTCATCCGTAATTATCATGTTTACCTCCTCAGATAATACATTCTAACAGCATTACTGTCTAATCTTAATATGAACCTCACGAAGCTGCTGTTCAGTGACCTCATTAGGTGCTCCGCACATAAGGTCCTGAGCTGTTCCACTCATTGGGAATGGAATTATCTCACGGATATTCTCCTCATTTCTTAGAAGCATTATCATTCTGTCCACGCCCGGTGCCATACCTGCATGTGGTGGTGCACCAAACTGGAATGCACTGTACAGCGCTCCAAACTTTGCCTCAAGAACTTCCTTATCATATCCTGCTATCTCAAATGCCTTCTCCATTATCTGCATGTCATGATTTCTGACAGCACCTGATGAAAGCTCGACACCGTTACATACTATGTCATACTGATATGCAAGAATATCAAGCGGATCCATGTTGTTTAAAGCATCAAGTCCGCCCTGTGGCATAGAGAACGGATTGTGGGTAAAGCCTATCTTCTTCTCCTCTGTGTTATATTCAAACATAGGGAAATCATTTATATAGCAGAAACGATAAGCATTTTTCTCAAGTAAATCCAGTCTGTTTCCAAGCTCTGTTCTTATCTGTCCTGCAAATATAGCCGCCTGCTTCTCAACATCAGCGATGAAGAAAATAGTATCTCCAACATCAAGTCCTGCCTTATCCTTAAGCTCCTGCTTCATATCATCAGGAATGAACTTATCTATCGGTCCCTTATATGAACCATCCTCAAGCACCTCAAGGTATCCAAGTCCTCCCATTCCGATTGAAGTAGCAAACTTAAGCATCTTCTCGTGCTGACCCTTAGAAAGCTTAGCGTGTACATTTATTGCTCTTACGGTCTTGCCATGGAATGGCTTAAAGGTACATCTCTCAAAGAACTCTGAAAGGTCTATTATTCTTAACGGGTTACGCAGATCCGGCTTATCGGTACCAAACTCAAGCATCGCCTGCTTATAGCTTATAATCGGGTACGGTGCCTCTGTTACCGCATAGCCCTCAGGTGCAAACTTCTTAAAGGCTGCAGTGAGAACCTCCTCACCAACCTTAAATACATCCTCCTGGGTTGCAAAGCTCATCTCAAAGTCTAACTGGTAAAACTCTCCCGGTGAACGGTCAGCTCTTGCATCCTCGTCTCTGAAGCAAGGTGCTATCTGAAAATATCTGTCAAAGCCTGATACCATAAGCAGCTGCTTATACTGCTGTGGTGCCTGTGGCAGAGCATAGAATTTGCCCTTATATTTTCTTGAAGGAACAATGTAATCTCTTGCGCCCTCCGGTGATGATGCACAGAGTATAGGAGTCTGAATCTCCATAAATCCCATCTCAGTCATCTTCTCACGAAGGAAGCTTATTACCTTTGACCTGAATATCATATTATCCTTTACCTTACGATTTCTGAGGTCGAGATAACGATACTTCAGTCTTACATCCTCCCTAACCTCCTTAGAGGTTGTCACCTCAAAAGGAAGCTGTCTGTATACCTTACCTAAAATGTCAACGCTGTGTGCCTCAAGCTCTATGGTTCCGGTTGGAATCTTAGGATTGTAGGTTTCCTCGTCTCTATGTTCAACCTTTCCTGCTACCGAGATACACTCCTCACGGGTAATACCGTCCAGCAGACTTGTGTCACGCATTACAACCTGCATAACACCATACATATCACGTAGGTCAATGAAAGAAACTCCGCCATGGTCACGGATATTTTCAACCCAACCTGAAAGTCTTATCTCCTTTCCTACCAGCTCCTCTGACACCTGCTCCATTGTCATGTCTCTGTAAATATTTGGTTCCATTTTTTTCTCTCCTTTTTTATCCATCTGATAAATATCTGTTGTTTCCATTTCTGATATCCCAGCAGGCTTCGCCTACTGGCAACAGTCACTTCGTCTCGCTTCGCTTCGACTCAGTGTCTGTTGTCCGCCAAATATATATGCCACATCGCATGCAAGCATGCATATGTCATATATGCTTGTCGTATACTTTGTACACCATCTCGCCTGCCGGCTCGATGATGTACATTCGCCGAATGCAGATTTTCGTGCGAGCACGAATCTGCGCTCGGATTGATGTACATTCTTGATATCCCAGCAGGCTTCGCCTACTGGCAACAGACACTTCGTCTTTGCTTCGCTTCGACTCAGTGTCTGTTGTCCGCCAAATATATATGCCACATCGCATGCAAGCATGCATATGTCATATATGCTTGTCGGAGCTATCACACAAAAAGTCCCGAGGTCACAAGACCTCGGGACGAATGCTCTAACATCCGCGGTACCACCCGCTTTGAAGCAGTAATCTGCTTCCTCTCTAATTCTTAACGCGAATTAAACGTACATATCTAGACCTCTTAGACACAATAAAAATTGTCATCACGTAGGCTTCAATACATCAGCTCCGGCAGTGTTCCGCAGTACAAGGTGTCATGCTATGGCTCTCAGTCGACGACCATATTCCCTGTCATGTCCTTTTGCGTGCAGTCTCCTTCAACGCATTTCTTTATAATCAAATGTATTATATGCTAATTCTTCCCAAAAGTAAAGGATTTTATATATAACCCTGCCTATACTTTTTCAATCCATTAATGGTATAGGAAACCATCATCCTACAGGAACGGAGTATACCATAACCTGCATAGCGATATGTCCTGTAGGTCATTGCCGCCGACTTAAGCTTATTTCTTGACTTTCCATTTTCAGACAGCCTGTATAAAAGCATAGGTTCGCTTATCCCCACTGCATAATCATATTTCTTAAGTATCCTGAGCCATGTCAGATAATCCTCATGAGCATCACTGTGCTCCATAGGAAACGCAAGCATTATTTCTCTTCTCACAAGCACCGATGAGCAGTTTATGTAATTGCTGTGGGTGAGCTTCTCAAGAGTAAGCCTTGTGGGACTTTTGATAATCTGCCCCGTCCGTGTTCCGTCCGAAAGCATTATCTCTCTGTCGGTATTGCACAGACAAGCCTTCGTTTTTTCCATTATCTCAAGCTGCTTAATCAGCTTTCCTTCTGTCCACATGTCATCTGCATCCAAAAATGCAATGTACTCTCCGGTTGCCATCTCAACGCCCTTATTTCTCGCTGCCGCAACACCACTGTTTTTATCCATGGTGTATATTTTTATAGGTATGCTACAGAATTGGTCCGACTCCTTCTTCAGACCATCAAGATATTTCTCAAGGATTTCAACGCTGTTGTCCGTGGAGCAGTCATTTACAACTATTATCTCCATATCCACCTTCTGTTTCAGAGCCGAATCAACAGCCTGAACGATATATTCACTTGCATTATACAGAGGAATAACCACTGAAATCATTTATCATAATACCTCTTTTCACTCTCAATAAAATAATATTACAAAAACGCATTATTTTCTGTATTTTTTCAACGCATCCTTAAACACAAGCTCTTCAATCCTTTTTGTTGCGTTTCCATCGCAGGCACTCATATATTTATTCTTAAATTCAATTA
>JBJENB010000029.1:0-10984 GCA_051879975.1 Wujia sp. | reverse complement strand
ATTTGGTGCGGAGATATGTGAAACCATAATTAAATCACAACCATTATGGATAGCTGCCACAAAAGGAATCAGCTCGCATTGACTTATCTCCTCCCAGGATTTCGTAATAAACACGGTATCCTTATGTGTATCATTTGTGGTATCCCCATGCCCCGGAAAATGCTTTGCACAGGTCATAATCCCGCTATCGTGAAATCCACTGATAGCAGAAGATACCATATCCGCAACCAAAACAGGATCACTGCCGAAGGCACGATTGCCGATTACAATATTACGAGGATTTGTATTCACATCTGCCACCGGTGCATAATCCAGATTAAATCCATAATCAGTCAGATAAGAACCTATGTTAAGGCCCACCTCATATGCCTTGGTAATATCTCCGGAACTGGCCACACTCTGCATAGAGCTGTACTTAATCACATCAAAGCGGGGATTATTACCAACTCTTGAAACCGTTCCACCCTCTTCATCTACTGAAATAAATAGCGGAATATCACTCCCAGCTTGTAAATCACTGATAAAAGAAGTGAGTTGTTCCGGTTCAATTATATTTTTGGCAAATAGAATAATGCCACCCACATGATACTGCTGCATATTCGATATCATCTCTTCATTTACAGCTGTTGCGCCATAAAGCTGAACATCATTAACCTGATTAAAGTTTAAGCCAAACTCCAATGCCTCCGGTCGCAACATAAAAAGCTGACCCACCTTCTCCTCAAGTGTCATATCGGATATTAAATTATTTATCTTCTCTTCCTGTGCAGATGTCACCTCATCGGCAAAATCCCCTGTGGTTTCATTTGAAGCATCATCATTCGTCAGGTCCAAATCATCGGCAACATCTTTGTTATTTGTATTGCCTGAACTATCCCCGGATGATATATTATCGCTTGTATCTTGCCCCACCTCTGTGGTTATATAATCTTCAGTACCTTTGTGCAGCTCGCCATCTTTAAGTACGCTTTCACCGTATCCAATACCAACAAAAGCAAGTATGAAAAAAAATATAAGCATTTTTTTCTTCATAACGTGCACCTCCAAGGTGATTATAGCATAGGTGAGGTAAAAATACCTTGTTATTTTAAAAGAATGTTAATGGAATCCTAAATAACTTAGAGTTTTTTGCTTTACATTTTAAACATAATACTGCTGATGAATCTGTTGTATATCAATCCTTACATCAGTCTTATTTAGATATTATTCCATACTTAAATTTCAGATAGATCAAATAAATCAAAATCCATACAACGCCATGGTACAATTATTGAAAATTAAAAAATATTAATTAAAAGAAAATAATAATATAAATCTACAAGAAAGGAACTAAGGGGTAGGAATATGGGAACAGGTACAGGCACTCTCTTTTAAATAATTGATATGTAACTCAGGACATTTAGAATAATCTAAATGTCCTTTTGCTTATAAATATCCAAAGGAGAACCCTTATGTTTGCTTCACAATAAATTAGTAAATTATCTGATATCAAATAATTCATGGATGAGTGTATGTGCAACAATATGTGTATGTATTTGTATTGTTTTTGTGATTAAACAACTTCCAAAGGTTAATAAATTTTTATGACAAACTACTTATATGCCCAAACTGTAGTCCCCCTTGGTACGTAATCATAAATCCATTTTGCGTTTTCTAGAGATAATCTTATACACCCATGGGAACGACCTGTACCAAGTGTTGGATCCTGCGGTCTAAATGTATCCTGATAATATGTAATTGAATGAAACAAATATGGTCCTGAATATTGAGTATAATAATAGCAGGTGAAACCCTCTCCAAAGGAATAACCCTTTGCCTTAACAGAAAAATGTCCAAGCTTCGTTGGAGTTATATCCAGACCAGTTGAGCAAGTCATTACCCTAATCGGATACCAATTTCCCTTACCACCCTGAAAAATAAACACAGCATGATTCTTCGCATCAACAGTCATCAGAAAGTTTGTTGGGCTACTCTCATTCCTTACCTTATATATGGTATCCTGAAGAAGCGATGAATTAATATCAAATCCATATCCATCATCAGTAGTATACATTACAACCTTTCCACCACTAACTGTCCACCAACCGGTCTTACCATCAATGGTGTCCATGAATGTCTGATATTTATCAAAATTTACCTTTCCATTCTCTATGTACCAGGTTCCGTTTTCGTTTTTCGCAAATCCGGTGTATGAAAAATCCACCTTTCCATCCTTTATATACCACCAGCCGTTTTCATTCTTTGCTACGGTATTGGCAGAAAAGTCAACCTTTCCATTCCGTATCAGCCACCAGCCATTCTCATTCTTTGCTACGGTATTGGCGGAAAAGTCAACCTTTCCATTCCGTATCAACCACCAGCCATACTCATTCTTCGCTACGGTATTAGCAGAAAAGTCGACCTTGCCATTCCTTATTAACCACCAGCCATTTTCGTTCTTCGCTATCGTATTGGCATTAAAATCTACCTTACCTTTATTAACGTACCACCAACCATATTCGTTCTTTACGACTGACGTAAAGGATTGATCAACTACACCATTTCGGAAATAATACCACTCACCATCAGATACTTTTTGTAAGCCATTTACATTTCCATATGTAAGCACGCCCAATGCCTCTACAATTTTTTCCCCACATTCTTTACATATATAAGTCTTCTCCCCAAAACTTGTATATGTAGCCTGCTTGGTAATATGCCCTTCATCCCAAATATGCTTGTGTTCTTCTTCTGCATGCACATTGATTCCGAACATTGTAATATACACAAAAAATGTACATATCAACGTATAAAGCCATACAATTTTTTTATGTTTCATCCTGCCTGCCCCCTTTAAATAACTAAAAAGTACATATATTATATTAAATAATTTATTGCACTATCAATAAATTATATGTCAGACCTTATTTTTATACACTAAGCTTTTTTAAGTTTTGCTTTTATTCCATCTATTATTTTAACTAACAATGTGTCCTTGAAAAGTGTAAGCACAACAAAATAAACACCACAACCTAAAATAAATTCTATAGCAGTTGCTACAACATCACTGGTTATCGCGCCATTTACTAATATCATTGCGCCAAGCATAAATAATCCAGCAATCAAACGTTTATAGCCATATTTAAACAACATATTAACGGTAACATATTTATTACAAAAAGCAATATATAGTACTGTAATAGTCAGCTCCGCCAATACAGATGCTACCGCAGCCCCTAAACAGCCATATCTTGGAATGAACAAAATATTGAGCAACAGGTTAACACACGAACCCACTATAATAAACTTTGCGCTCAATGCTCTAAGACCCGCAGGATTATAATATTGACTTCCAAGACAATTACTGATTCCAATTATAACTACTATTGGACTAAACACACACAACAAAATTGCGACCTTATCATATCCATCTCCAAAGAAAAACGGTACAAATCTATCTGCAATTCCTATCAATCCGAAGCCTATGCCAATACCCATAAATAAAATATAATCAATAGAATTTTCTATCTTCTCTTTTATCTCCGATATTCTGTTCTCAGCAAACAGATATGATATTCTGGAACCAAGAACACTATTCAAAGCAGTAAATGTAACTGACTTTGCCATATTAATAATCTTAGTTGCCTGCTCATAATATCCATTCTCAGAATTATTATCTGTAATAAGTCCTATAAGTGTCTTATCCAATAATGTATAAACAGAGGTGGCTATGGTTGGCACGAAGTACACCAAAGTTTCTTTAAAATGACGTACTATTTTCAAATCTTTTATACTTACTTTATTCAAAAACTTTGGCAAATACATCCACATAGTAAGATTGCCCAGAAAGACCGACAAACCAAGTATCAATATATAAATATATAAGTCATTTTCATCTTTTACAAATAAGAATATACTAACAACCGACAGTATCTTAAAACTACCATTTTGAAATACAATATACTTGAATTGCTCCAAACCGGTATAAAACCATGAAATATCGAATATTACTGCTATGATGTTTAAGCTTAACATTAAAAAACATATTTTATATTCTTTGGTAAAAAGGATAAGTCCCACCCATACAAGCAATACTGCGACAGTTGTTAAAACTGTCATAAGTTCTATTTCCCAAAAGAGTTTACTTCTTTGTTCCTTATCATGCCTAACTCTGGCAATTTCTCTCGAACCATAAGATACAGTTCCCAGAGCCGCGACTAACGAAAAGTAAAGCTGAATAGACTGAGTATAACTGTACACACCAACTCCATCGGGAGTCAACACACGAGATACATATGGTGCAGTAATAAGTGGAGTTATTAGTAGAAGTATCTGATACGCTGTACTTAATATTAAATTTTTCTTAATACTTTCACCATCACTCATCGCTATTCTCCCGGTTTCCAACCTGGTTTATATACATCATGAATGCCAAATCTATGTTCCTTTGCATCCTTCATAGCTTCTTTGATTAACCTATTCTTTTCCTTATCTTTTCCCAATATACCCTTAATACCTGCTTTAAGCAAAAGAACAAATCTATACCATCTGTAACACCTTATCGGAAAGTGCTCTCTAAGCAAATCCGCGCGGTTTCTAAAGCTATAATAGAACTTCCAATTAAGCTCACTGGACGCTGTTCCAACATCATGATGTAGCTTAATAGCCGGCACACATCTGATTTCCCCCTGTTTGCTCAATCTCAAGCTATGTTCTGTGTCATCATACCAGATAAAGTAATCCTTGCGGGTAAGTCCGGCTTGACCGAGCTTATCCTTATTAATAATTGCTCCAACATAAGAAAAACAATTAATAGTAAAGGCATCCTTCTCGTATTCCTGTTCTGATACAAATTCATCAATTACTCTAAGTCCTTTGACATGCGCACGTCTTCTGTGTTCCAAATCAATCTTGCCCTGATTAATAACAGTACCACAAATGGCGGCAATTTTTTTCTGCTCATCCTTATGCTTTTCCAGATAAACCTCAGCCTGTTCTATTGCGTCCTGCTCCGGAAATGCATCATCATCCGATACCCAAATCCAATCTGCAGACAGCTCTACAGCTTTCTCCAATGCAGTATAGAATCCTCCGCTGCCACCCAAATTTGTTGAATTCTTTACTACAATCTTATTAAATCCACTATCAATAGAAGCCCACTCATCTATAAAATTAACAGTTCCATCTGTACTTGCATTATCAACCAACACAATATACTCCGGTAATACAGTCTGAGCATCAAATAGCTTTAAGGTTTCCTTTAACTTGTCCAGCCTGTTATAAGTGACTATAACAACACCTATAGTAGTCATATAAATCCTCCAATTACTAAGAAAGAGAAGCTCTTGCTTCCCTTTCTCCTATACCGAACCCTTCCTCTTAAGAACGGTGGTAACTGTCTTTAATATTATCTTCACATCAAGAGACAAGCAGAAACTCTTGATATACTGATTATCCAGCTTAACAACCTCTTCAAAATCTGTTATATCACTTCTACCGGATACCTGCCACATACCTGTAAGTCCCGGTTTTATCGCAAGTCTGCTCTTATGGTGAAGCTCATATTTTTCATACTCATCAAGTGTAGGTGGCCTTGTTCCAACGAAGCTCATGTCACCCTTCAAAATATTAAAAAATTGCGGAAACTCATCTATACTGGTTTTTCGAATAAACTTACCAATAGGAGTTATACGGGGATCATCATCCATCTTGAACATAAGACCATTCATCTTGTTCTGATCCATAAGCTCCTTCTTACGTTCCTCCGCATCCATATACATGGACCTAAACTTATATAGCTTAAAGGTCCTGCCATTACGTCCCACTCTGGTTTGCTTAAAAAATATAGGTCCCGGCGACTGGATATATATTATAGGAGCAAATATAATGAATAAAATCCCTGTCATTATGACACCCGGTATCGCTATACATATATCCATCAATCGCTTGACAAAGATTTGTTTGAATGACATGAAATTGATAGAGGCAGTGGCAACCCTGTAATCACTTATCTTCTGAATTGTTGTCTTTGGTGCATCCGGCATAATATCTGTAAGTGACATATGCACAACCACGCCCATAGATAGAAAACGATTAACTATGTCATGGACATGTTTACCACGATATTCAAGGAAAACCTCATCCACTACATTGGTTCTGACATAGTCATACATGGTTTCCAGATTCGCCACAACAGGAACTTTCTCAACCAGCTCTCCTGTCATTTCCTTATCAAACACAACTGCTGCATTCACCCAGAAATTCTTGAATTTCATATCCTTGAAGTTTCTTATGATACCTGCTATGTGTTCGCTATCAGCCACAACTAGCATCATACTCTTGCCCTTTGGACTGGCACTCTTCTTATATAGCTCATGTTTTCTAAGGCATCTGAGCACATACATAACCAATGTATCCAAAATAATGTATAAAACCATCATAAGACGCGAATACTGGTCTGTATTTCTGATAAAAAATTCCATTACAAAGGTAACGGCAAAGAATTCAAAATTCTGAAATATAACCGCCTTAAGCTCTTTTAGTGCATCTCTCCTCATAATTCCTGAATAATTCTCAGAAAAAAACACAATGAAGAGATGTGCTAAGATTATTATGGCAGCCATAGCATAATATTCTTCAACAATATATTGATCTTCCTGATTATAAAATCGTATCTTCGTAGCAAGGAAAAACGTAAATACCACACAAAAAAGGTCAATCAATATGAAGTCAATATGTTTGCCTCGACTGGTAAATTTGTTAATCATTATTTATCCCCCGACAATCCGATGCCACCGGATTCTACAGTATCTTGCAGTATTCATACAACAATTAACAGCCTACAATGGTTGCCCCCAAAACTTCAAGCTTATAGCTTTCAAGCTTAGTTAATTCCCTGCTGATATCGAAATATGATGACTTATTTATATGCTCCACTACAACAACCGCGTCCATCTCCGTACAGGTATTCAATGAATTGTAATCATCTAATATACTATCAACTATTGTTGCTTTAATTCCCTTATCTTTTAGTAATTCCACAAGCTTTTCCTTGGAAAAAGCATCAACCTTAGCAATCTTGGTTCCTGTAAGCGCCACTGTCTTTGCCTCCACAAGCTTACACTTCAGTGAAATAAACCCTGCCGTCTGTTCTAATCTCTGTCCCTTATTATAATGCTTTCCATCAAACAGGTTGCAGAAGAAATGATCTATACAAGGAAGAAGCTTCTTAATTCCTCTTTCTGACCAAACCTTACCCAATACATCCATATCATATCGATGTCTGAATTCCTCCGCACTGATAATATGAGAGGAAAGGATCGTGACGAGAATATTCAATATAACACCTATGCCTATGCCAATAAAGAAACCGGGAATCAGATTTTTCTTTCTGACTACAGGCTTAATGTATGTTTCCTGTATCGGTTCAGAAGGAACATATTCCGTTCCACTTCTCAAGGCGCTGAGATATCTGTTCTGCTCTGATGAAAAATCCTTGGTGGCTGTATCTATATTAGTATAAAGCTTACTAATTTCAACGTCATAGGAATTATACTGATCAATATATGTCTGATTCTTACGGACATTGACTATATTATATACCAGGTTCAACTCATAGGTGCCACTGTACTGTTCTGATATTGATATATTCTCAATCATTTCAGTTATGAAGCTTTCAACCTCAGCCTCATCGATTCCCTCAGGAATACGTACATTCACATAGAGCATGTTGCCGTCATTCCACCTATCACTCATTTCAATAACATAGGTTAATGATGTTTCTTCTATCCCTAGCAAATCCATAATCTGTAGCTGACATTCATCGCTATTTATTCTTGCTACATATGCCTGAGCTATTATGCTTGCCTTATCGTTAAATTTAACAGTATCATTGATGCTATACAGAACATTGGGTTCTTCCTCAAGCATATCTATAGTATACTTAAGCGAAAGTGTCTTTACATTATTAAAATCCAACTGCATCAATGGTCTGTTCTTCAGCTCATTATAGTTATCTATCTGCCTGTAATAGCTTGCAACCAGCTGCACCTGTGCCTTCTCCGAATCACTGAGGCTGACAACTGTCGGAGCCTTAGTGATATCCTCATTATATTGCCTCATATCCCTCTTATAAACAAAGACTGTAAACACAAGAGCACCCAATACAGCCCATACGGCAATTGCTCTCCAGCCATATATAATCCTTGTAAACAATGTCTTTAAATCAATCTCTCTATCCTTCATATAACATACCCTTCTATAGTAATATTGCATATATTCTATCATATCAAGCTTCTCTTGGGAAGAATATTATGGTCTTCTACCCGTCTCCCCATACTTATATGCTCTTACAGCCTGCTTATAGTTTGATTTTTTTATTTCTCCGGTCATACATCTTTTTATAAATTGAAGCCTGCATACAATATGCGCCATAAATGATGCCAATCCTCTATAATTATTCTTTATCATAATCAGCTTATTTCTAACAACATAATACTGTTGCAAATCTCCCAGCTTCTCTGCACTGGAGCTGACCTTATGATACACCACAGAACCTGGCTCGTAAATAATATTATATCCCATCCTGGATACTTTCGCACAGTAGTCTGCATCCTCCTCATACATAAAGTAATCCTCAGAAAGCAACCCCACCTGTTCAAGGACAGCCCTCGATATAAGCATCATACAGCCTGTGGCAAAGGTAACTATGCATTCTTTATCATACAAACCCTTATCTATTTCATTGTATCCGTAATGAGCATTTCTACCGGTAAGTTTGCTTAGGGAGCCTCCTGCATACCAGATTCGTTGTCTGTCAGCTTCATAATAAATCTTGCCAATAGCAATGCCACACTTATTATGCTTCTCATAGGCTTTAACTAATTTCCTTAAGAAATCCGGCTCCACCAAGGTATCATTATTCAGCAGCAAAACATAATCTGCGCCCTGCTCCAATGCATATCGGATACCTATATTGTTGCCTGTCGCAAATCCGCCATTTTCATCTGATTTTATAAGATAAAAATCAAATTCATCCTTGCAGCCTTCCAGCTTCTCGGCTGAAAAATCTGAACTACAGTTATCCACAACTATTATTTTGTATTCATTATAATCACATCTGTGAATACTCTTTATACATTCTATCGTGTCATTATAGCCATTATAGTTCACCAGTATTATAGCTACCATCTCTATCTACTCCTATCAGTCCGGCTATACATATATAGCAAAATGGTCCAAATGCAAGATTAAGATTAACCATATAGGTCTCTACAAATATTGACATGATAAATGGCAACAGAATCGAAAAAGCGACCAACCTTCTATCACCATTCTTAAGTCTTAATATTCCATATATATATAACAGAAGAATAATCCCATGCCCTATTAACCCTAGTATCCCACTCTTTATAAGTGAACCAAGAATTGCCATCTCCGGGGTTCCCTTCCATCCGGTTAAAGCTCTTGCTGCTTCAACATAATCAACATCTTCTCCGTAAGCCTTCTCTGCATATCCATACCACATATGAATGCGATCCGAGCTATTCCTCTTAATATATCCTGACAGTCCATCAGCTCGACTTGCAAAGGTTGTACTATCCGCTGCTATAGCCATATACAAGCTATAACCAACTATACCCACGGCAACCAATACGCCTATTACCCATAACCATCTATATTGTTTAGAGAATTTCTTTATCCAGGTTAAGCTATATATTACCACAAATAATCCAAAGATTAATAAACCTCCATTTGAGCTTGTAAAAAGGAGGCAGATAAGGGATACTAATTCGACTATCACCAAGGGTTTACTCAGCTTTTCATACCTCTGATATATGGCGCAACCAATGATAACAGCAACAAGGCTTGCTGCAAGATAATTTTTATGCTCCGTACCGGCAGTAAAACCATCACCGTCCCCAAGCTGCCAATATATCCCACTATCTAAAAAGGAGATGATAACAGTAACCAACGTGGCAGTAAAGATACCAAGTGAGCATTTTAATATAGATACATAATTCACAGCAAGATTTCTGGACATACAGGCTATAAATGACAGCATAAACACTGAAAGAATAAGACTTATCTTCTTTCCTACAGTCAAATCCTGCATACATATACCATATGACATAAGCACCGTCACAACTATGAGCGTAACCAGCATCCTTCTCCTCAAATAAGGATCACCTATTTTTATCCAACTAAAAAAAGCTCCTGCCATAAGTAAAAACAGTCCGGCGTAAATAATAATCTTATTCACTCCAAGATGTATCATCACCTGAGCGTTTCCCAGAGTTATCAGAAAAAAAGCCAGGAATAACAGATTTTCTTTATTTACTTTTATTCCCATGCTTTACTCTCCTTTACAAGCTTAATTAAACTAAGGTCTTATAAACAAAACTTAGATTATCCGCTATGGTATCCCAGGATAATCTGACAGATATATCTTCCTTCCCATTCTTACCATACTCGACAGCCTTTTCAGGATTGTCAAGATACCAATTAATAGCTTCTGCAAGCTTCTTGTCATCACCGGCAGGAACCAATAATCCTGTCTCTTTATCCTTAACAACAGTTAAAAATTCACCCTCAGTGGTTGCTACCAAAGGCTTCTCATAAGCATAGGCAAGCAGTACCACACCACTTTGGTATATCTGCAGATATGGCAATGCCACTATGTCGGCAGCATTAAAGTAATACTTTATTTCAGCGTCATCGATAAATCTGATATCCGACCTTACGTAATCATTTATATCAAGCTCATCTATCATATGCTGATATACGGAATAATCATCCTTCCATACCTTACCTGCGATGATACAGAGTACATCCTTATGCTTATCCGAAACCATTTTCATAGCCTTGATAAGCACATCAACACCCTTAACCTTCTTAATCTGACCAAAGAAAAGAATAACCTTCTTATCCTCCGGTATAAACAGTTTACGTCTGCTTTCCTCTCTGGTAGCACTCTCTGCATATTCCATATAGTGTCCATGTGGAA
>JBJENB010000028.1:0-2776 GCA_051879975.1 Wujia sp. | reverse complement strand
AACCTGTTTCTTGGTCGTAAAGTCCTTCAAGCGATTGATGATGAAGTGCTTCATGACAGGTGTTTCAACGGAGCATACAGTGATAATTGCTTCATCTGTCCAAATAATACCAAGAGGAATAGTTGTATATGCCTCCTGACTATGACGAATCTCTACAGTTGGTATATCGAAAAGGATAAGCACATATCCATCATTGACATCCACACGGGATGACTCTTCCTCATCCAGAGCCGCCCTTACATCTGCAAGGTCAATGTCATATCTTCTGGATATCTCCATGCTCTCCTCCTGACTGGGTGCAGTAAGATTAATCCACATTCCTGTTGTATATTCTTCTATTTCCTTTAGAATGCCATTTTCAGTAATATACTTACTAATCATTCTACTTACTCCTCCCACAGCCTTATTTGTCATGAAAACCGACACACAAATGTATTCTATCACAAATATTTCTATTATGTACAGCATTTTAACTAAATTTTACATTGCATTACTGAATTCAAGGTGATGCTTCATGTCCACATAATAATGCAAAAATACATTCATCACTCATAGTGTTTTAAATTGACATAAACCCTGCCCTTTCTGGTCTCATTACCACAGCCACAGTACAGGTATTTTCCATGCCCTCTCACGGAGAAAATATCTCCCTCCTTAAGAGTAATACTATTGCGCTCTGACATACGCCCATTCAGGGTTACCTTCCCGGCTTTAAAATAATTCAAAGCCTCACTTCTGGAGCATTTTATAGCCGCAGCAATTATGGCATCAAATCTGGGATTCTGTACAATAAGCTTCACATCCACAAGGGTAGGCTTTAGCTCCTTCAAATCCTCATCATCGGATATTATTCTGCACTTAACGTTAGTATGCTTAATCTTGGTAAGGTTATCCACTATAAAATCTGAGATCTTATCCTGACAAAAGATATATGCTTTCTTCCCATTCTTGACTAAAATATCTCCCAAGACATTGCGCTCGATTCCAAGATTCATAACCGCACCCAAAAAATCTCTGTGAGTCAGTTCATCTGCAAATTTTTCAATCAAAGGTTCAACCTGAACGATACTGATGGGCCACTCACCAGTGTAGCCCAGCTGCTCCTCTGAGCCAAATCTTACCATGCATCTCTCACACAACTCACTTCCACCATTAACCTCAAAATCAATAAATGAAAGCTCATCTCTCATACTGTCCAATGTCATAAGCTCTGCCGGTGTCAAAAACGTTGAGTAGGTATAAATATTTTGATTATATGATTGATTTGCCAGGTCCCTTAGTCTTGCAACAAGTATCTGTTCTTCGTTCATAGCCTTATCCTTATACAATAAATACAATTCTTCTGTCATCAACATTATAATATTCACACTCAAATAGGAATTGCAAGGAAAAATTAAACATGATGAAAGCTTTAAGCTATTACACATTTAAAATTTATATGCGTTTATATGAAAAATATTGTATAATGTGTTGAAATATAGGAGTTTGTGATGGAGAAAAATTTAACAACAGGAAACATACTTAAAAATTTAATACTTTTTTCATTGCCGTATCTTTTATCATGCTTTTTACAATCCTTTTATGGATTGGCAGATTTATTTATTACAGGACAATTTAATGGCTCTGAAGCCGTTTCCGCAGTATCCATAGGCAGCCAGATAATGCATATGGTTACTGTAATAATCGTGGGGCTTGCCATGGGTACCACTGTGCTTATAAGTCAATCCATAGGGGCACAAAACAAGAAAAGGGCTGCACATATCATAGGAAATTCAACAGTCTTATTTTTGGGAATATCATTTGTACTTACCATATTATTATTGTCTTTCATCGACCCGATTATAACTGTAATGAGAGTTCCCTCTGCTGCCGTGGACGAAACACATCGCTACCTTACAATTTGCTTTATCGGTATCCCCTGTATTACAGCCTACAACATAATAAGCTGCATTTTCAGAGGTCTGGGTGATACCAAAAGTCCTATGTATTTTATAGGTATTGCCTGTGTAATAAATGTTATCCTTGATTATGTTTTGATAGGAATATTCGGGCTTTCTTCCGCCGGAGCTGCTTATGGCACTGTAATATCCCAGACCATAAGCGTGATATGCGCCCTGGTTTCTATAAGAAAAATGGGCATTGGCATAAGACCTGATAAGAAGGATTATATTCCCGATAAGACCACACTGTCAGAAATTATAAAAATAGGGATACCTGTGTCACTTCAGGACGGATTAATTCAGGTATCCTTTATAATAATTACCATTATAGCCAATGACAGAGGTCTTATTATCTCAACAAGTGTAGGAATAGTGGAAAAAATAATAAGCTTTCTCTTCCTTGTACCCTCTGCTCTTTTGGCTTCTGTATCTGCCATAGCAGCTCAGAATGTTGGTGCCGGTAACCACAAGCGTGCAAGAACAACATTGAAATATGCAACCATAATCGCTGTTTCAGTAGGACTATTTTTCGCCCTAATCTGTCAGTTTACTGCCCCTTTCATCATCGATTTATTCTCAGATGACAAGGAGGTTATACGGATGGGTGCCCAATATCTGCGTACCTATAGCTTTGACTGTGCCATCGCTGGAATACATTTTTGCTTTAGTGGCTTCTTCTGCGCCTACGGTAAGTCAATCATATCCTTTATACACAATATTATTTCAGTTATTTTGGTTCGAGTGCCGGGTGCTTATCTTGCATCCATATATTTTCCGGATTCCCTGACCCAGATGGGAATGGCTGCACCACTTGGTTCTCTATTGTCAGCTTTTAT
>JBJENB010000027.1:0-2780 GCA_051879975.1 Wujia sp. | reverse complement strand
CACTCTTCTCATGAGTGCAGAGTCATCAATTACTAATATTTTTTCATCTATTTTCTCATTTCTTTTGCTCTATCCATTCTCTCGCTCTCGAAAATAAATCGGATAATCTTATCCCTATCCTCTTGACTTATTTTCATAAACTCTAATCTTTGCTCATATAAATCATTTCTGTTTGCCATACGATTACTTGCAAGTATTCTGGCAAATAGATTAAAATGTAACAAATCATCTAATACATAAACAGAAAACTTTATTTTAATGACTTCATTTCGCTCAAGATGCTGTAATTGCGCTATTCTTGCACCACCACCACTGATATCCAGCATAACAGCTGTCTGCCAATCCAATTCACTTTCAGGTATGGATAATTCATCAGGTACTCCTGTCGTAAATTCGTTATCCGAAACCAGCCTAACCTTAGAATCGATATGACAGCCATATCTGTAAAAGGCTCTTCTCTGTACCTTATTTAAGCCCCCAACCATAAGCACTTCCAGGAAAAACAAATTCCCCTTTTTGTATCTGCTGGTAATCACAACATTACATTGCATCAATCCTTTATTGGTATAAAAGCATGTAGAATACTTCTCCCCAACCTCTAAAGGTATTATCCTACCTTCATAAATAGGCATAGCAATCTGGAGCATATTATTAGGTAAAAAATCATATATTTTGCTTACCAAAACCTTTTTGTTCGGATCGTTCTTAATAACCTGCTCCAGTAAAACTAGTTCAATTTTATTGCCGATAGCTAATCCCATTTGAGCTCCCCTTTTGTTATTTTATTTGTTTAACTTTTTTTCTAAAGAAATCAAGAAACACTCTAGTAATTCCTTCCTTATTGTGAAAATCATCTGATGCTTCCTGATGAAGTAATTTTTTAGCAAGATTAGACATATCCCTAGCTGCTACGGAATTTGGGTATGCCATAACTATTGGTTTTTGCTCAATAATCGACATTGAAGCATTTTTATCTTGCTTAACAGCACCTATATATTTTAGCTTGGTATTGAGATACTTTGATGAAACAGTATTCAGCTTTCCAAATATTTCAAGACCTTCCTTATCGCTTTCAACCCTGTTGGTAATTACACCAATTGTTTTATACAAGGGATTAAAATCATCCCTTCTTCGTAACACCTTAAGTAATGAATATGCATCTGTTATGGAGGTTGGTTCCGGAGTTACAACAAGCAAAACCTCAGGACTAACCATTACAAACTCCATAACTGAATCTGTAATACCCGCACCGGTATCTATCAAAACAATATCGTAGATATTATCAAGCTTTACCAATTCTGATATTAGCAATTTTATACTATTATTGTCAAGTGTAGCAAGCTCCGAAACGCCGGAGCCTCCGGATATAAAATCGATTTCTCCCGGACCGTTCATGATGATCTCTTCTATGTTTTTTTTATTGTAAATAACATCCAAGAGATTGAACCTAGGTCTTATTCCCAGCATTACCTCCACATTAGCTAATCCAAAATCCGCATCAAATATCACTACTTTTTTTCCTGACTTTGCCATCTCAATGGCAATATTTACCGATGTGCTGGTTTTTCCGACTCCACCCTTTCCGCTTGTTATTGCAATTACTCTTGCACCCATTTTGTTCATATCTGATTGAACCATTGCACGAAGCTTTGATGCCTGATCCATACTACCTGGCACCTCCCAACAGCTTTTTCGCTATATTTTGAGGGTTTAATACGCCTATATCATCCGGTACATTCTGCCCCCAGGTTACATAGGATAATTTTTTATTCGTATCAAGCTTAAGATTTAATATACTTCCCAGCTCACTTGTCTCATCAAGCTTGGTAAATATTAGCTTATAGTCAAATAATTCTCCATAGGTACGAGCTATATTAAGCAGGTCACTGTATTTAACAGTAACACTTAATACAAGATAGATTTCCTTCTCATAATCCTCAACAGATGAAATGATCGCCTCTAAATCCTTTCTCTGTTCTTCGTTTCTATGGGACCTTCCTGCAGTATCCACAAGTATAAGGTCACAGCTCTTATATTTCTCTGCATAATTCTTCATATCCTCCGGCGTATATATTACTTCCATTGGTGCATTCAAAATATTAGCATAGGTTTTAATCTGTTCTATCGCCGCTATCCTATATGTATCTACAGAAAACAAAGCAATATTAAGCTTATCCTCCAATTTACATTTTGAAGCCAGCTTTGCCATGGTAGTTGTCTTACCAACACCTGTATTACCAACAAAAAATACTATCTTAGGCTTATTCTCACAGGGTTTTAACGGCTCCACCTCACCAAGCTTAAGCACAATCTTCTGATATACATTTGCAAGTATGTTATCCAATGGTTTTTCTGAACCACCTTCATCCATTTCATCAACGATAGCACTTGCAACGGATTCACTGACTTCATTGTCGACGAGCTGATGATATATCAGCTCTACAACCTTACTTCTGTCCTTCCTGAAATCCTCCTTGGAAGTCTCTTCTTTTTTGTCAGCTATTCGTTCAAATGATTCCTTGTCAGAATCAGCCTTATTAACAATATTTATCTGCTGTTCAAGGAGCTTTGCAATACTGTTTATCTTCTCTTCAATAGCATTTTGTGCCTCTTCACTAAACTCTTCATTGGAATCACTTTCAAACGCCCTGCCAAATCTGTAGCTTTCCCCTGTAGCCCTTTGCGTATTTTCTGTAGCTGCTGTTTCTCCCAATTTATCCGGAATATTATCATCGATAGCTGCTGTCAGTTCCACTCGTGCTTTCTTAAATAGCCTAGAT
>JBJENB010000026.1:0-2836 GCA_051879975.1 Wujia sp. | reverse complement strand
CAACCGTATTATTACTTGCATGCTTAACATTATTAAGATAAAAAATGTAATCCTCTACATAGCTTATCATCTATAAATTCCTCTCAAACCAACGCCACAATCGTTGACATAATTTACGATATATTTACATTATAATGACAATTTTACATAAAATCAAACATATTTTTTTACAAAAAACCTTGATTTTAAGCCAAAAAATCATATTTCCACAAAATAGAGAATCATATTAAAGATGCATTACTATATATTGATAATACTTTGTTAAAAAAAATTTTGAAAAGAAGCCCTCCAAAACCAGTCCTATTCCAAGAAGGATTATAATAACAGTCAAAAATCTCACAAAAAGCTTTTCATTTTTGTAATACATATTAAAATCATATAAATTTTTTATTAAGAAAATATATACTAAATAATGTGGTAACAGACATAACAGAAAAATAATTATTCCCTGTGGTCCATAGTAATATATTTGTACAGTAATGAACAAACCAAAGACTACTCCGGTTATTGTAAACAAAAGCTTTATAATAAGTTCAGGATTAAAGCATTTTAACAAAAGAGCAATGACAAATAACTGTTTGATTCTTTTTATTACAATAAAAACAAAGTCAGATAATAATTCGCCCTTAAGTGTAACAAGACTACAATCAATTGACAAAGCTGACAAATCAAATCCTCTGCCAATTAACATATTTGCGGTAAAGGTTGCAAGAACTACTGTTGCGAATAGTAAAAACTGATTATCAATACTCTTTGACTTAATTGCCTCCATAAACTACCTCCATTTAAAGCTTTTTCATACCCCATCGTATATGCTTTCTTATAGAGTAAAAAATAGAGAGTACATGTACTCTCTATTTTTTATGTGAGAAATTATTTAATTATTCCTCTATTCTTCAAGTCTTTATATGCGAGAAGAGCTGTTACGGTTTTGCTGTCAATAATTTCGCCCTTATAGATTTTGTCAACCGCTTCGTCAATGGACATATATAAGATTTCAATATACTCATCAGGATCGTAATGCACCTCTGATTTTGTCAAATCGGTTCCGATATATATATCCGTTCTCTCATCAAAGGTTCCAATTGAAGAAACAATATTTGCAATATGATACAAATTATTAGGTATATATCCTACCTCTTCCTCAGCCTCTCGCCTTGCACATACATCTCCCGGTTCACCTACATAGGCATAGCCACCTGCAGGAATTTCAATATCAACTGCATCTATAGAATTACGATATTGTCTAACAAGATATGTGTTCTCCCTGTCATCCACAAGCAACACACCTGCTCCTCCACCGCTTCTATGTTTTATATAATCATATACAACCTCTGTCCCATCAGGGGTCTTAAGATAATCCTTATATACCTCAACTATTTTTGAGGTATACATAAGCTCTAATTTATTTCTAGTGAACTCTACCATATTATTACCTAAACTAAAGCAGCTAAAAACTCATTTAATCGATTAACGCCTTCCTTAATCTGTTCCATAGAGATGGCATAAGAAAGTCTGATATGATTATCAATACCAAAATCATCACATGGTATAACTGCTATATTAAATTCATCAATTAAAATTTTTGCAACATCCGCAGCATTATTAATCATGGTATCCTTGTATGATTTGCCTACTAGACCGGAGCAGTCCACAAAGGCATAAAAAGCACCCTCCGGCTTTACACAATCAACATATGGCATCTTGGTGATGGCATCATACAAAAATTTGCTTCTCACTTCAAATTCTGAAACCATTTCCTCAATCTTCGACTGGTCACCATTAATAGCCTCTACAGCTGCTTTCTGTGCAATAGAGTTAATATTTGATGTCTGATGACTCTGAATACTTGACATTGCCTTGGCAACATCAAGAGGAGCACCCACATATCCTACTCTCCAACCTGTCATAGCATAGCTTTTTGAAAAGCCACTGCAGGTAATTGTTCTCTTATAAATCTCATCGTTAAAGCTTGCTATGCTCACATGTTTCTTACCACCATAAACAAGATACTCGTACATCTCATCTGCAATGACATAAATATCCTTGCTTACAACAAAATCTGCTATGGCACGAAGCTCCTCCTCACTATAAATACTACCTGTTGGATTACATGGAGTATTTATTATAAGAGCTTTTGTCTTATCTGTAAATGCAGCACTTAGCTCTTGAACTGTTACCTTATATCCATTCTCCTTCTTCGTATGGACAGCAACCGGAATACCACCTGCCAGCTTAACCATTTCAGGATAACTCAGCCAATATGGTGCAGGAATCAGTATTTCATCACCCGGATTGGTAATAGCAAGAATAGCATTTGTTAAGGAATGCTTTCCACCATTACTGATGACAATCTGTTCCGGAGCATAATGAAGTCCGTTAAACTCAAGAAACTTTTTTGCAATACCCTCTCTAAGCTCCATAATACCTGCCGCCGGTGTATATTTTGTAAAACCGGCATTTATCGCATCAATAGCTGCCTGATTAATATTGTCAGGAGTATTAAAATCCGGTTCTCCGGCAACAAAACCTATAACATCAACTCCCTGTGCTTTTAATTCCTTTGCCTTGGCTGTAATTGCCAAAGTAGAAGAAGGCTTAACCGCCTGTGCCTTATGTGATAATCCTAATGCCATTTTCATCCTCCTAGATATAAAGTATAGCAAATATATTTGTAATACTTATTTTTATCCAATAATGTATTACTATAATATATTAATTGTCTTATTTCAAGAATAATAGTGGAAAATTAAGTAAAAAAAAGGATGTGGTTGAGAAAAACCACATCCATAACTCCTATTTTGCGAAATCAGTAACTCTGGATTCTCTAATCAAA
>JBJENB010000025.1:0-2852 GCA_051879975.1 Wujia sp. | reverse complement strand
ACCATAGATAACTTTCAAGCTGAGGTAGCTGAGAATCTTATTGCTACCGTTGAGATTTATCAGAATTCAGACGTTCCTACAGGTGATGTGTATATTACTTATAGAACAACCGGATTAACCAAGGAGTTTTATGTATCGGATGTAAATAAAGTACAGGATATAGTAATGAAGTATTCTGATGGTGGCATCAATATGAGATTATATGATGTTGCCAAGGAAAGTTCATTCTTGACTTGGTTACCTCTTATTATTGGAGGTGTACTGATTATATTTTTATTGCTTTTGATGGTTGGAAACGCCGGAGGAGCTGCCGGTGGCGGTGGTGGAGGCAAGGTGATGAACTTTGGCAAAAGCCGTGCCCACATGACAACAGAAAAGGATCAGAAATATACCTTCAAGGATGTAGCAGGACTTGACGAGGAGAAGGAGGATATGGCTGAAATAGTTGACTTCCTCAAGAATCCTAAGAAATACAGTACGCTTGGTGCAAGAATACCTAAGGGTGTACTTCTTGAGGGCCCTCCCGGAACAGGTAAAACGCTTCTTGCCAAGGCAGTTGCAGGGGAAGCTGGCGTTCCGTTTTTCTCTATATCAGGCTCAGACTTCGTGGAGATGTTTGTAGGTGTAGGTGCATCGAGAGTAAGAGATCTCTTTGAGGATGCCAAGAAGAATTCACCATGTATCGTGTTTATAGATGAAATTGATGCGGTTGCCAGAAAGAGAGGCTCAGGTCTCGGCGGTGGTCATGATGAAAGAGAACAGACCTTGAATCAGATGCTGGTTGAGATGGACGGCTTTGGCACCAATGAGGGTATAATAGTTCTGGCAGCTACAAACCGTGTAGATATTCTCGACCCGGCTATTCTTCGTCCCGGACGTTTTGACAGAAAGGTAATGGTGGGACGTCCTGACGTGAAGGGCAGAGAGGATATTCTTAAGGTGCATGTCAGAAATAAACCATTATCTGATGATGTGGATTTGCATGAGATAGCAAGGACAACTGCCGGCTTTGCCGGAGCAGATCTTGAGAATTTGATGAATGAAGCTGCTATATGTGCAGCAAAGGAAAATCGTCAGTTTATCAAGAAGGAGGATGTTGACAAAAGCTTCGTTAAGATTGGAATCGGTGGTGAGAAGAAAAGTCGTCTCGTTCCGGAGAAGGAAAGGAGAATTACTGCTTACCACGAATCAGGTCATGCTATTCTATTCCATCTGTTGAGCGAGGTGGGACCGGTTCATCTTGTGTCAATTATACCAAATGGTCGGGGAGCAGGTGGATACACCATGCCTCTTCCTGAAAATGACAATGTATTTCTTACCAAGAAGAAAATGCTTCAGGATATACAGGTAAGCTTTGGCGGAAGAATTGCAGAAGAGCTTATTTTTGGTGATATAACCACTGGGGCATCACAGGATATTAAGCAGGCAACCCAGACAGCCCAGGCAATGGTTGTCAAGTATGGTATGTCGGAAGAGGTTGGTCTGATTAACTATGAGGTAGAAGGTGGCGAAGAAGTATTTCTTGGAAGAGACCTTGGACATTCTAGAAGCTACAGTGAGGAGATAGCTACCTTGATTGACAAAGAGGTTAGAAAAATTATAGATGAATGTTACAATGAAGCTAAGAGAATAATAGTTGAGAATATGGATGTACTCCATCGCTGTGCAAATCTGCTTCTTGAGAAGGAGCGAATTGAGCGCAAGGAATTTGAGGCCTTGTTTGAAAAACCATTATTTGAACAGTCTTTGTCGGATAGCCCATTGCTCTAAATTAGTAATGATTTACATTTTAAGAATGAAAAAGTATACTAAATTAACAAAAACCTGACCTAAAATAAGGTATTAAAAAAATATTTGATATATTTTGCACAAAAAAATGTATAAAACTATAAAAATGTTTGGTGACACTTTTCAAAGATATTTGCTATAATAACACTTGTAACCCCCCCAATACATTATATAGTTTTTTGCTACACCCCATAAGTAACAAAATACCTTCTCCGAAAAGGGCAGTCGTGCGTTGACTGTCCTTTTCTCCTTTTCAGGTTTTCGTTTTAATCTATTTGATTCAAATATATGTTGTTAAAAAATGGATATTGTATTAAAATATAGCGTAGGTTTATGCTTATAATTGAGAAGTGGAGGCTGACACCATGTCAGATAGTAGGGATAACGCACAAAAGGTGTTTCGATATGTATATAATACTAAGTTGGCGCTTAATATTGGTGCGCTGTTTGCTGATGGCACAGAAAGCTACCGATGTCCGCCGGAGATAGATTGTGGGGAGAAGATTACCCTGAAATTTAGAACTGCTGTTGATAATGTAGATGCTGTCTATGTTGTTTGTAATGGTGATAAAAACAGAATGACCATCGAAAGGTCAGATGACCTGTTTGATTTTTATTACTGCACATTGCCTGAGGTTAACTGCGATGTGGATTATTACTATGAGGTTATATCCGGCAATGTAACCTGTTACTATAATAAACTGGGAGCACAGAAGAATCTTAATCCGGATTATAATTTTCAGATTGTTCCTGATTTCAAAGTACCGAAATGGGCAAGGGGTGCAGTATTCTATCAGATATATGTTGATAGATTTTGCAATGGTGATGAAAGTAATGATGTACTTGATAATGAATACTGTTATATCGGTGAGGGAACCAAGAGGATAACAGACTGGTACAAATATCCGGACAATATGGATGTTGGATGCTTCTATGGCGGTGACCTTCAGGGTGTTATGAATAAGCTTGATTATCTGAAGGATTTGGGTGTTGATGTATTATATTTTAATCCGCTTTTTGTTTCCCCTTCAAATCACAAATATGATATACAGGATTACGATTAT
>JBJENB010000024.1:0-2872 GCA_051879975.1 Wujia sp. | reverse complement strand
TTTGTTCACCTCAAAAACTTAAGCCTTTCAGCTCACAATTATAGTTATTATAATACTATTTATTACTCAGTGCAACGAAAATAGTTAAATAAGTATTTCTACATTTTTTACATATGACCGGCATTAATAGCTATCTCCGCTAATTTTCTCCAAAGCTCGGACAGCTTATCAAAATCATTTTTCAGAAATGCTAAATCCTTTGCTCCTGCAGCAATCTGATGCTTAAACAATTTGTTATATAGCGCTGTTGCACCAACACTCTTGGCATCATTTTTATATTTTGCCGCTAATGTAGAATAATATTGGATATCCGAAGCATTGAGGTGCTCCTTTAACCATTCCAATGAGTCACAGGCCTTCCTGCCGAATGACTCTAACAAATCCTGATACATAACCAGCTTCCATCCAGAAAAGCTTAATCCGGCATCTGTATCATAGCCATTGCTCCTCAAATAAACAACAACCGGCTCCTCGCTTAAACAGCATATATCCGGTTCAGTTTCTTCTGTAGCTTCACTTCTTGACAGAATATATTTCTCAATAATTTCTTCAAGTTTTTCCTTATCAATAGGTTTTGATAAATAATCATCAAATCCCATTTGGATATAATCCTCACGGGAGGTTACAGTACTGTTTGCTGTGATGGCAATCATTATAGATGATGCACTCATTCCTCCCTGTGCCCTTATGGCTTTCATGGTTTCTATCCCATCCATCCCAGGCATCAAATGGTCGACAAAAATGATATCATAATTTTCCTTTGATGCTCTAATCACAGCCCGCTTACCATTTATACAACTATCCGTATGCAATCCCAGTTTTATCAATAAGCCTGTCGCAACCTTTAAATTGATTTCATCATCATCCACAACCAGTGCCTTACATTGCTTATTATTCCCACTCATATGAAACATCCCTTTTATCTTACATTTCGGTTTAGGTATCTCTCTCTCGTTGCCAAGCCACCTCTAATATGCCTCTCCGCTTTATTTAAATCTAACACCTTTCTGGCCTCCATTGCAAGCCCTGAATCAATATCCTCCAATCTTTCTGTTATGTCCTTATGTACCGTAGATTTTGAAACCCCAAATTTCTTTGCAGCCTGTCTGACTGTGGCCTTCATCTCAATAATGTATTCTGCAATCTCTATCGCACGAAGCTCAATATATCTTCTCATAAAAAAACATACCCTGTACTGTCTTTTTTACAAGGTATGCTTTTGTCAATTGTATTATGCTAAGAGAAACTCAATCACAAACCCCTTTGTGTATCCGGTTATGTCAGTATCAACATATATCTTTCCTTTATGAAGCTCTACTATTCTCTTTGTAATATCAAGTCCCAATCCGCTTCCTGCCTTTGATACCCTGGATGTATCTGAACCTGGATTGCTGCGATTACGATAACCAAAAACTTCCAAATAATCTGCAAATATCAACAACTATTTCTGCTCTATACCCTATAGTTGTAATGTCAGACTGTACTCAATTAATAAATAACATAAGCGCATGATTGCAAAGCATCATGGCAACAGATATATTGATAAAATCTGATATCCTTTGTAATACTAAATAAAGCTGAGCGAAAAGAATTAACACATACCCTTCACAATGCCTGTATAGTAAACGGAACAAAAACTGAATATACAAAACTCAGAAAATTCCTGCATAAGGATGGATATATTAGAATTGCTCCTGAGGTTTTTATGCGTATTGTTGCAAACAGAAAAGCAGCAGAAAAGCACTACAGACGTATTGAACAATTCGCACCTAAAACAGTAACCGTCAGACTTCTACGTCTTACTGAGAAGCAATATCAAAATATCTATATGGTATCCGGTGAAGCTGTCTTTTTGTGCTTTCTTCCACTGTTTTTGAATCACATTTTTCTTTATTTTTAAAATAAAAACACTCCCGGGTTTACACCTGAGAGTGCAGTCAAATCGGTATTTAACATCGTATCTTCCTATCCCACCGCAACGCTTACATTCTTGGATGTGTATGGATAACTGTCTGCATACATAGTTTCCGGTGCAATATCAATCTCACCATTCATCCATGTCATGACGCCATGAAAAATTGTGAAATCAGCCAACGTCTTTTCATTTTTTAAAGGTTCAAATGCCGCCCCTGTCAATAATGTAGTATCAAATAATCTTTGTTCCCCTGTGGAAAAAGTGATCAAAAGCATACCGCCTCTTAGCACTGCAGCCTCCTTCACCTTAATATCCGGTACTGCTTCACCCGCATAGCAAACATCATCAATAATATACATCAATAGCACCTCCTTACATAGGAGCAATTTTATCAAAATGCTCTCCTTTGACAGCTAAATTCCACGCCTTATATGCTTCCTCTTCATGGAATGCCAACCATCCGACTACCATTTTTAATTGCTTTTTGGGAAGGGAACCCGCCAATAATTCTCCATCTATTCCAACGGCCGCCTCATAATCACCATAATATACATGTACATGTGGTTTATTATGCTGTTTCGTATCCATAAATAGCATATAGATAACCATTCCACCAAATCTACTAAGTTCTGGCATTATATCCCTCCTTCTCATTCCTATATTTATTGTACCACACCACTCGCCATTTCAAAAGACCAATGAATATATTTTTAATTATTCTTAAATTGCCCTACTCCACCATCCAGACAACCTTACTCTTCAATCGTTCCATATTGTTACAACCATATGTACGGTTGATTTTGAAACCCCAAATTTCTTTGCAGCCTGTATGACTGTGGCCTTCATCTCAATAATGTATTATGCTAAGAGAAACTCAATCACAAACCCCTTTGTGTATCCGGTTATGTCAGTATCAACATATATCTTTCCTTTATGAAGCTCTACTATTCTCTTTGT
>JBJENB010000023.1:0-11676 GCA_051879975.1 Wujia sp. | reverse complement strand
GAGTTCTGGAAGACTTTAGTGTCACCAATGCATTTGAAAATGTGGCGGAGATAAGAAAACCGTTTTATGCTCTTAATATGGCCAATATTCTCAATAATGAAAGTATTATCAGCGATATTAAGCAGGATGAGGAGCTGTTGGAATTTATTGCACCGGATGCAGAGATTCTTATAGTGGATGATAATTCAATTAATCTAACTGTATCAGAGGGATTGTTGAAGCCTTTGCAAATGAACATTGATACGGCATTAAGTGGTAAGGAAGCCATCGACATGATTTCCCAAAAGAGGTATGACATAATCTTTATGGATCACATGATGCCTGAGTTGGATGGAGTAGAGACAACGAGAATAATCAGAAGATTACATCCAAGCTATGATGATATCCCGATTATTGCACTGACCGCTAACGCAATGGATGGCTCAAAGGACTTATTTTTATCTGAGGGAATGAATGATTTTGTTGCAAAGCCGATAGAATTAAAAATAATTATTTCGATGATTAAAAAATGGCTACCGCAGAATAAAATTCAAAAGCTGTACAATCAGCCTATGGCTAAGAAAAAGGATACGATAGCTATTTCAGATTTTCAGATAGGAGATTTAGATACAAAGACTGCAATTAATCTTCTTGGCAGTGAAAAGCTTTATCTAAGTATATTGAAGGATTATTGCAAGGCCGTTGAAGGAAAATGTATTAAGATTAAGGAACTCATTAAGCGCTACAGGTGGAAGGAGTATACGATAGAGGTTCATGCAATTAAAAGTGCCTCCAGACAGGTGGGTGCTATGAAGCTCGGAGATATGGCTGAGAAGCTGGAATCTGCGGGAAACAACAAGGATGTAGTGTACATTTTCAGCCATAATGATGAAATGTTGGATAAATATATGGAATATAAAACCATTATTACAGACTTCTTTACCCACTCAGGTGACGGGGTGGAAAAAGAGGAAAAAACAGAGCTGACAATAATGGACAATAATACCTTATCTGATTTTTTTGTTGAAATGAAGAATGCAGTAGACGAGCTTGACATGGATCAAATGGATCGTATAATATCGGATATGAATCAATATCGGTATTCTAAGGACGGTCAAAAATTGTTTGAGAGATTAAAGGAAGCCGTGGAACAGGTAGATGTAGATAAGTGCGAAGAGATAATGGAGGAATGGCTAAAATTATGATAAAGCAGGAAGGAAATAAGCTACTTATATTAGATGGGAATTCTAAGGTGATAATTGAATGCTGGGGCGAGGATTCTTTACGAATCAGAATGACCAGAGATCCTGAAATGGATGAGAATGATTGGGCACTATGCGAGAAGGTAAAGGAGGTAGAGCCTGAGATAACCTTTGAAGAGATTGATACTACGGATCCATGGTATAAGGGGGATGAGTGGGCAAAATACCACCAAAAGGGTGTGGTGGCTACCCTGACCAATGGTAAAATAACAGCCAGAGTAAATCCTGAAGGCTGGATAAGCTTTTATAATCAAAAAGGAGAGCTTCTTACAGAGGAGTATTGGAGAAACAGAAACAGAATAAACAGATACTGTGTGCCACTAAGGGTGGAAGCCAGAGAGTTGAAGCCTATTATGGGAAGCACTGATTATGAGCTCACAGCCAGATTTGAGGCATTTGATGACGAGAAGATATTTGGTATGGGTCAATATCAGGACAAGCACTTAAATAAAAAAGGAGCTCTGTTGGAACTGGCTCACCGCAATTCTCAAGCTAGTGTTCCTTTTTATGTTTCCAATAGAGGATATGGATTTCTGTGGAATAATCCTGCTATTGGAACAGCTAATTTTGGAACGAACAGAACGGAATGGTATGCTAAAAGCACAAAGAAGCTGGATTACTTTATTACAGCTGGAGACACACCGGCTGATATAGAGAGAAATTATAGTGCTGCCACGGGACGTACACCTATGATGCCGGAATTTGGTCTGGGATATTGGCAGTGTAAGCTTAGATATAGAAATCAGGAGGAACTTTTGGCTGTTGCAAGAGAGCATAAGCGGAGAGGGCTTCCTATGGATGCCATAGTGGTTGATTTTTTTCACTGGACAATGCAGGGAGACTTTAAATTTGAGCCTAGAGATTGGCCGAATCCGGAGGCCATGGTTCAGGAACTGAAGGAGCTTGGAATAGAGACCGTTGTGTCGGTATGGCCAACTATAGATACGAGAAGCGAGAGCTTTGGTGATATGTCATCAAAGGGATATCTTGTAAATGCGGACAGAGGAAACAATCTGCATATGACATGGATGGGTAACACAGTTTTTTATGATACGACCAATCCTGGTGCAAGAGAATATGTTTGGAAGAAATGTAAAGAGAATTATTACGATAAGGGTATAAGGGTGTTTTGGCTTGATGAGGCTGAACCGGAGTATGGACCATATGATTTTGATAATTACAGATATTATGCAGGTCCGGCTTTACAGTGCACAAATATTTATCCTCTTATGTATGCTAAGGGATTTTATGATGGCTTAAAGGAAACAGGAGAAAAGGAAATCATGTCCTTAGTCAGATGTGCTTGGGCGGGAAGTCAGAAATATGGTGTACTTACATGGTCTGGTGATATACATTCATCCTTCAGGGCAATGAGAGAACAGCTACAGGCCGGACTGAATATGGGTATGGCAGGTATCCCATGGTGGACATCAGATATAGGAGGCTTTGTCGGAGGAGATATATCCGATCCTTACTTTAAGGAGCTTCTTGTGAGATGGTTTGCCTGGGGAGCATTTTGTCCGGTATTTCGTATGCACGGAGAGAGATCACCGTGGTATGAAAGGGAAGAGGAATTTATCAATAATGTACGACAACTGACGTCAGGTCAGGATAATGAGGTTTGGAGCTTTGGCGAGGAGAATTATGAAATTCTCAAAAAGTTCCTGTTACTTAGAGAGCAGTTTAGACCTTATATTAGAGAATGTATGAAGGCGGCTAGTGAGACGGGAGAACCTGTTATGCGCCCTATGTTTTTTGATTTTCCGGAGGATGAGCTTGCATGGGATATTGAGGATCAATATATGTTTGGTCCAAGATATATTGTAGCACCTGTTATGGAGATGGGTATGAGAGAACGTATCGTATATTTGCCAAAAGGGTCGAATTGGAAAGAATTGGAAACTGGCGAAATATGTCGAGGTGGACAGAGCAAAAAAGTTTTGACACCATTAGATGTTATACCTGTTTTTGAGAAAATTTGATAAATGACGAAAGAAGTCGGCTTCGCCGACTTTTTTTCGTTTCTGCATCAAAATTGTAAAAAAATGCTGTCATTTTACGCTGTCGCAACTTGCGTATTCTTAGGTATTGTTCTCGTAAAATAGCAACTATATAATTGGGAACAACAGCAGGATTAATATATGGTGGCTGTATGAAGGGAGGCTCGTATGAATACGAAGGTACTTGTAGTAAAGCATGATTCGAGAAGTGCAGGAGAACTGAAAAAAATTCTAATGTCGGATAGTAGTATTGAAATTTGTGGTACAGTTTCTAATGGCTCAGAGGCTGTTAATGCAATTAAAAGATATAATCCCAATGTTATATTTCTGGATTTGCTACTTCCAAGTATGGATGGAATTGCCGTTTTGGAGGAGGTCAATAAGCTGGGAAATAGGAATTATAAATTTATTATCAGTGCTAATTCCGGTCAGAGAAGATTTTTGCAGGCTACATATAGTGGATGCTTTAGTAACATTCTTGTTTACATATATGATGACGGAAATGAACGTGACATTTGTAAAATGATTAAGGATATTTCAACCAGTAAGGCTAAGGATATCAGAATAGATAATTATGAAGAAGTTATCACTGAACAAAGTGGAGACCTTGAGGTGAAGGTCACAGAGATGATTCACGAGATTGGTGTTCCTGCACATATTAAGGGATATCAATATTTGCGCAGCTCAATCATATTGGCTGTTACAGATATGGATATATTAAACTCTATTACCAAACAGCTTTATCCTACCATTGCTGAAATGTATGACACAACTCCTTCCAGAGTTGAGCGGGCAATCAGACATGCCATAGAGGTTGCCTGGGGAAGAGGAAAGCTGGATACCATTGATGAGTTATTTGGATATTCCATGAAATCGGGAAAAACAAAGCCTACAAACTCTGAATTTATAGCACTAATAGCTGATAAAATACGACTTGATAACAAAATGAAGAGCGCATAAGAGTGCAATTCGTGTCCAAAAAAGTGCAGTTTGTGAACAATCTATTGACGTAAAATATATAAATATATATTATCGCATAATGAGTTTACATAGAATATATGTTTAATAAAGCAAAGGGGAGAGAGTATGACAGAACAAAAGGTCAGAGTATTGATTGCCGATTCAGGTTTTGAAATGCTTGGAAAACAGATAACGGTTAATAACAATCAGATTGAGGTGGTATGTACAACAGATGATGGTGCGGAGGTTTATAATCTGGTTAAAGAATATAGACCTGATGTACTTTTGATTGATGTATTTATTACCAATGTTGACGGATTAGAGGTGCTTGAACAAATCAGAGAGGATGACGAGCTTGAAAGCACAAGAATAATATTTGCATCAACGGTTGGCTCTCCAAGAATTATTAGTATGGCATTTAATCTGGGAGCAGATTACTATATTATGAAGCCTTGTGCACCTAAGGTTCTTGCAAAGAGAATTCTTCAGATATCAGATATGGACAAAAATGATTATGATGAGTGTAGGGAGCTTGCTCCGAGAGCCATCAACAGCCAGTACAGCACAATGGAGAATGATGTTACTGAGATAATCAGAGAAATAGGGATTCCAGCCCATATAAAAGGATATCAATATATCAGGGAAGGAATCATGATGGCAATCAATGATATGAATATGCTTAACTTTATTACAAAGCTTTTATACCCGGCAATTGCCAAGAAATATAAAACAACATCAAGTAGTGTGGAGCGTGCGATTCGACATGCCATAGAGGTTGCCTGGGGAAGAGGTAAAATTGAAGTAATAGAGGAAATGTTTGGCTATACAGTCAGTGCAGGAAAGGGTAAACCAACGAATTCAGAGTTCATAGCGTTGATAGCGGATAAGCTTAGAATTGAGTATAAGCTCCATGCATAAAATAAAGAAAAAAATCTTATCTTTTAGCAAATAATTGTTGACGAATAATCAATCCTAAAATAAAATAAAGAGGTTGAATATAATTATTCTAAATATTTGAGAGGAGATACAAAAGTGGCAACGCAGGGAACAAACGAAGGCGGTTCCAATATGAACAGAGGAAAAACTGGAAATGCTCCAAAAGGAAACGGATATCAGGGTAGAAGAAGCTTTGGAGAAAGCAGAGGAGATGAACAGCGAGGACAAAAATCTCCAAGAGGAGACTATCGCGGAGAAAGACCGAACAGATACTCTAAGACTGAAGGTAATGGGGAGTATCAGCAGAACAGACATAACAAAGGTGAAGGTGGCGGATATAATAAAAATGACCGCTACGATAGGAATAAAAGCTATAATAGCGTACCTAGATTTTCCGGTAAGGATGAGGACGAAGAAGATAACAGTAGAAGAAGTAAACCGTCCCGCCCAAAGGAGAGTAAACCTGGTGTAGCTATTCCTGATAAGAATAAGGTGCAGCTTCGTCTTGAAAAGGAACAGAAATCAATGATGAAGAAGCAGAATAAGAAAAAAGAAAGCTCAAGACCTCAACCAAAGATGAAGAGGGCCAATAACGTTAATTATACAAAGAATTACGCTAATGGAGATTATGATGATTACGAGGATTATGATTATTAATGACATAGTTCCTATATTACATATCATAAAAAAATCACTGTGAATTATCACAGTGATTTTTTTATGTAAAGAATTATTCAATTACAAAGCTTCCTGTTTCATCATCATTAAATACGTAATAAGCAGTATTTTCTTCAGGTTTAACATAAAGTGCTAAGCTTTTTAAATCGCCGGCCTTTTTACCGCTTTTTGTCCAAATGCTCTTTGCTTCCTTAATCAAAGCTGCCTCATCAATCTGCTTACCATAATACTCGATGTAAAATGTAGATTTCATAGTAACACCTCCAAATAATAATTAACATATCAACCAACAATTATATACTATATCATAGAAAGAAAAAAATCAATAATAAGCTTTTGTCAGGAACAATTTCTTGTTAATTATTTTATAATATGATATTATTATCTCAATTATGTTTACTTATATTATGTGGAGGGCTTTATGGACGAAGATTATCTTGACGGCTTATTGGATGAGCTGTCATCCAAAGATGAAAAAAATAATAGCTTTGCAGATAATATGGATTTAGATTCCAGTGTAGATTTAGATATGGATGACCTGGGTGACATATCTTTGGAAGAGTTGGATGATTTAGATAACCTTGATTTGGGCGATTTAGATTTTGATGACATCGATTTTGATGATATAGATGTTACAAGCCTTGATACAAAGCCTGCTCCTAAACAGGAGACTAATCAGGATGTTGGAGAGGATTTCAACCTAGACAACCTGATTCATGAGGAGCCTTCAGGTACAGAGGATAAAGTGGTTCAGGATGATATGGATGACCTGGAAAAATTTCTGAATTCTGACGGAGCGGAAAATGCAAGTGACGATTATATAGATTCTCAGAATGTGGATATTCCGACTCAGGATAACATGGTGACTGACAGCTTCCTTAAAGATGATGATGAGGGAAATGTGTTTGAAGAAGCTGAGAAACAGGAAACACAGGATACATCCATAAGTGCCGGTGATATGGATTTGGATTCATTGTTCTCAGCACTTGGTATTGAGGATGAGATAACAGAACAGGATAAAAATCCGGAAGACAATGCAGATACGTCATTTGACGATTTATTTGAGTCGGCTTCTCTTGGTGCAGAGGGCTTATTTGAAGATATAGAAGAGCTTGACGATACCAAGGTAAAACCAAAGAGCAAAAAGGAAAAAGGGGAAAAGAGAACATTTTCTGAAATACTGTTTGGCGAGCCAGATGAGGATGATGAAGAGGAAGAACGTCTTCTCTTAATCAGAAAAGAACAAAAAAAGGAAAAGAAAGAACAAAAAAAGGCGGATAAAGAGGCTAAGAAGGCTGAAAAAGCCAGTATTTTGGCGGCTAAAAAGCAAAAGGAGGATAATGCCAAAAAGGAGAAGGCCCTGAAAAAGAAGGCTGAGCTTGAGGCTGAGCTTGAAGAGGAGAAGGAACAGAAACAGGTGCCGACACCGGTTGTAATAATCGTTTTTCTTTTATTTGCTGCATTGGGCGGTCTCGTTTATTTCGGCTCACAGTTTTTCCATTATTCTGAGGTTATTCGAAAGGCTACTGATTACTTTGACAGGCAAAGATACAGACTTGCCTATGATGAGGTATCAGGTGTTGAGATTAAAGAAAAGGATGAGGATTTGCGTGACAGAATATATACAGTAATGTATGTTGAGCGTCTGTACGAGTCCTATGAAAATAACATGACACTTGGAAGACCTGATAAGGCGTTAGATGCACTAATCCGAGGCCTGGAGAAGTATGATGAACATTATGAAGAAGCAATTGAGCTTGAAATAGTTGATGATATTGATTTGTGTAAGACAAAAATAATTGCTGCTCTTGCGTCTACATACGGAATGAGTGAAAATGATGCTTATGATGTAATGGAACTTGAAGGGCAGGAATATAACCAGGCTTTATTAAAGTGGTGTGAAAAGATACAGACAGGAGAATAGCATGATTTCAATACTTGATTACGATGCAGGCAATATTAAAAGTGTAGAAAAGGCATTACAATTTCTTGGACAGGAGGCTGTAATCACAAGGGATAGAGATGTGATTATGAGCAGTGATAAGGTAATTTTGCCGGGGGTAGGATGCTTTAAGGATGCCATGGATAAGCTTAGGGAGTATAAGCTTGACAAGGTAATCTATGATGTGGTAGATGCGGATAAGCCTTTTTTGGGAATTTGTCTGGGCTTACAGCTCTTATATAAGACCAGTGAGGAAAGCCCGGGTGCAACGGGACTTGGAATACTTGATGGAGAAATAAAAAGAATCCCGGATGCTCCGGGACTTAAAATTCCGCAGATTGGATGGAATTCATTGGAAATTACAGAGGGAGCCAGATTATTTAAGGGAATTAAGGGAAATCCTTATGTGTATTTTGTACATTCCTATTATCTGGAAGCAGCAAATAAAGCAGATATAGCAGCTACAACTCATTTTTCTGTTAATATTCATGCATCAGTTGAGCATGGAAATGTGTTTGCCTGTCAATTTCATCCTGAGAAGAGCTCTTCTGTTGGATTGAAAATATTAGAGAATTTCATTGCGATTTAGTGACTTGAGGAGATACAATATGCATACTAAAAGAATTATTCCATGTCTGGATGTCAATAACGGAAGAGTTGTTAAAGGAATTAATTTTGTTAATTTAAGGGACGCAGGAGATCCTGTAGCTGTAGGGGCAGCCTATGATAAAGCAGGTGCCGATGAACTGGTATTTCTTGATATTACAGCTTCTTCTGATTCAAGAAATATAGTGATCGACATGGTAAAAAAGGTTGCTGAGACCATATTTATACCCTTTACAGTCGGCGGTGGTATAAGAACGGTGGAGGATTTTAAACTCATCCTCAGAGAGGGCGCTGATAAAGTATCCGTTAATTCTGCCGCTATCAATAATCCCGGACTTATAGGCGATGCTGCAGATAAATTTGGCAGTCAGTGTGTTGTCGTTGCAATTGATGCCAGAAGAAGAGAAGACGGATCGGGATGGAATGTTTATAAGAATGGTGGTAGAATTGATACCGGTTTAGATGCTGTTGAGTGGGCTATGCAGGCAGACAGACTTGGAGCGGGGGAAATACTTCTCACCAGCATGGACTGTGATGGTACAAAGGCAGGATATGATATAGAGCTTACAAAAATAATTTCTGAAAATGTTTCCGTGCCTGTAATTGCTTCAGGTGGAGCCGGAACAAAGGAACATTTTTATGATGCGTTAACAGACGGAAAGGCAGATGCTGCTCTTGCCGCTTCGTTGTTTCATTATAAAGAACTAGAAATTATGGATTTAAAGGGATATCTTTCAGAAAGAGGAATATCTGTTAGAATGTAACGAATTGGATTGAACGTGATAATATGATAACATTGATAGAAAATGAAATAACAACTGATGAGTATTTGTGTATCAGAAGCAAAGTGAATTGGAGAAAATTAACCCAAACTCAGGCTGACTTAGCGATTCATAGAAGTCTGTATTTTATTAAGGCCGTAGGTCAAGATGGAGAGCTTCTTGGAATGGGTAGAATTGTAGGAGATGGGGCTGTAATCTGCTACATTCAGGATTTAGTGGTTGTACCTGAGGCTCAGGGAAAAGGAATTGGTTCTATGATTATTAAGAAGCTGATTGCTTTTGTAGAAGGATTGCGAGAGGATAATTCAACTATGATGCTTTGTCTCATGTGTGCTAAGGGAAGAGAACCTTTTTATCTGAAACATGGGTTTACAGCTCGTCCTTCAGACAGCCTTGGACCGGGAATGATACAATATTTAGAATAAAAAAAAGAGCTGATGGCTCTTTTTTTTGTTCCACTTTACTCTGCAAGGTAAGGCTTAATTGCCCCCATAATCTCTTCAGTGTTTTCTTCAGTATGAATATTCAGGTCAATTGGTTTAGAGATATCTAGGCTAAAGATTCCCATTATTGACTTTGCATCAATAACGTATCTGCCTGACACTAAATCAAATTCAGCATTGAAACCGCTGATATCATTTACAAAGCTTTTAACCTTGTCAATAGAGTTAAGAGAAATTTTTACTGCTATCATAACAAACCTCCTTGTTTACATTTTTAGTTTATGTATGATACTATAATATAAGTTTGCAGAATAAAAGTCAATAATATAGCGGGAGAATTTTTAGTAAAATGTTAGTAAATATAAATGGACGGAGAGTAGCAATATACACGCTTGGATGCAAGGTGAATCAGTATGAATCAGACTGTATGGCAGACATTCTTATAGAGGAAGGCTGTGAAATGGTTAGCTTTGATGATGTGGCTGATATTTATATCATTAATACTTGCTCAGTAACCAATATGGCAGAGAGAAAGTCCAGACAGATTATACACAGGGCTAAGAAAAAGAATCCATCAGCTGTAATAGTTGCCTGTGGATGTTATGTTCAGGCAGCAAAGGAACAGCTTGAAGCTGATTATAATATTGATGTGGTTGTAGGTAATAACAGAAAAAAGGAAATTGCCAGAATTCTGGATGAATATTTAGGTGACAAGCTTATTGAGGACAATGTAATTGATCTGAAAAACAAAACAGAGTATGAGCGCATGACTATGGTGAAACCACAGGAACATTCCAGAGCTTATGTTAAGGTTCAGGATGGCTGCGACAATTTTTGCACATACTGCATCATTCCTTATACGAGAGGAAGGATAAGGAGCAGAAAGAAGGAAGATGTACTGCAGGAGGTGGCAGGATTGGCTGCCAAGGGAATTAAAGAGGTTGTAATCACCGGAATTAATCTTCCGTCATATAATGACGAGAAATGCACCCTTAAAGAGTTGATACTAAGCGTGGCTGATGTAGATGGAATTGAGAGGGTAAGGATGGGCTCTTTAGAGCCAAGAGTGATTACAGACGATTTTTTGTCTGCTATCAGCTGTAGCCCAAAGATTTGCGCTCATTTTCATCTATCGCTCCAAAGTGCATGCAATGACACCCTAAAGAGGATGAATAGAAAGTATACCATAGAAGAGTATACGGAAAAGTGCGAATTGATTAGAAGCTATTACGACAGACCGGCAATTACAACTGATGTAATCGTTGGATTTCCTGGGGAGACAGAGGAGGAATTTGAGATAACCCGTGGCAATCTGGAAAGGCTTAATTTGTATGAAATGCATATATTTAAATATTCAAGGAGAGCAGGAACCATAGCGGCAGATATGCCGAATCAGGTTCCGGAGGACATAAAGGAGTATAGAAGCAATATTCTGCTTGATATGACGGCGAGGAAAAAAAAGGCTTTTGAGGACAGCTTTAAGGGACAGCAGGTTAAGGTGTTATTTGAGGAATATGAAAATAGGGGAGATGTATGTATAATTAAGGGACATACTGACAGATATATTCTTGTTTCAAGACAGGCAGATGAGGACTATTGCAGGACACATGTAAATGAGATGGATGTTGTGTGTCTTTGAACTAATTAGAAAACAAAAACATGATAAAAAAATAAAAAAAGTGTTGCATTTATATGATTGTTCTGATATACTGACAAAGGTTTCAAGATGGTTCCTTGGTCAAGCGGTTAAGACGTCGCCCTCTCACGGCGAAAACAGGGGTTCGATTCCCCTAGGGACTGCTAAAGAATATTTCTTTATAATTAATGTTTGGTTCCTTGGTCAAGCGGTTAAGACGTCGCCCTCTCACGGCGAAAACAGGGGTTCGATTCCCCTAGGGACTGCTAGAAGGCAATTAGCCTTATGTGGTTTGATGTCAATTAAATTTTCTTGTTTGGAATTATTAGGGTAGCATGTTTGCTATCCTTTTTTCTTGTTTTTTGGATAAAAATAATTTTTCAGGTTTTCTTATTACATTAGAGTAAAGATTTTGTCAGTTGAATAAATAAAAAAGAGAGAGTAATCGATAA